>JBEBGK010000831.1:0-2372 GCA_040081515.1 Chthoniobacteraceae bacterium | reverse complement strand
GTGCCCCTCGGGGAAACCCGCCGTGCCGATGGAAAATCCGCCGAGTTTTTTCAGGAACGCCACGAGCTCCGAGGAATACGTGAACCCGCCCTCCGTCGCCGTCCATTCGCCGCCGCCCGGCGGGTCGCCCCGCAGCGCGAGGATGTTCTTGATGCCGCGGGTCCGCGCCTCCGAGAGCACGTCGCCGAGTTGTTCGCGCGTGGAGTTCACGCACGTCAGGTGCATCATGCAGGTCAGGTCGTGCTCCCGCTGGATGCGGTCCACGATGCCGATGGTCTTGTCCCGCGTGCCGCCGCCCGCGCCGTACGTCACCGAGCAATAGTCCGGCTTGAGCTGCATCAGCGCCGGGATCGTTTTTTCGAGCAGGGAACGGTCGCCCTCGTCCGTCTTCGGCGGGAAGAACTCGAAGGAAACGGCAGGCCGGTCGGCAGCCCGGCAGGATTCGTGAATATCGCGGATGAACTGGATCATAGTCGCCCCGGTTCGCACCGGCGCCCCGCGCAGATGCCAGAGGATGCGAATCTACGCAACCGTCAACGCGCACCGGGCGCCCATTCCACCCCGCGCGGCGTCAGCATGGACGCTTCACGGCGCGGGCGGCACGAATCGGTATTGATAGAACAGCTTGCCGCCCAGCGGGACGATATGCTCACAGACGCCGTTCGTGTCCGGCGTCACCGTCGCCACGTTGCTCCAGTTGGTGAGGTTCGGCGAGGACCAGAGCTGATACTGAAACCCGGGGACCGCCTGGCAGGCAACGGTCGCGGTGCCGTTTCCGTTGCTGTGAATCGAGACCGCCCCAGCTGGCAGGACGATCAGCGACAGCGCTCCCTGTGCATTGAAAGGATCGGACCATCTCGCATCCGTATAGACCGCATTCCCCGTCAGCGTTCCGAGAAAGGCGGCCAGTTCGTTCCTTTGCTGCTGCGTGAGATTCAGATTCTGCACCTGCCCGCCCGGCCGGCGCAGCCTTTGATCGAGATTGGCGTTGTCCCCGGGGATGACGTTGTAGTGATTGACCACCTGCGCCAGCGTCGTGAAGACGCCGTTGTGCATGAATCCTCCGTTCGACTGCCCGCCCGGGCCGACCAAATCGCGCAGGCTCGGTGAGCGCGTGTTCGTCAGGTCGGTGCCGCCGCCGATTCTGCCCGTGACGCCGTTGTTCAGGCTGTTGGGATCGATGTCGAACTCCGGCGCCCGGTGACAGCCCGCGCATCCCGCTCCGCCCTGTGGCGGTGGCGCGAGGTAGAGCTGCTTCCCCGCATTCTCCTGACCCGTGAAGTTCGGGAATGGCGTCCCCACATTCCCCCCGGTTTCCATCACCCGCGCAAGGCCCACGTCGAATCTTGAATCAAACGACTGGATGCTCCGCACAAACTGCGCGAGCGCCTGCTGGATGCGCACCTCCGTGATGGCCGCATCGCCGAAGGTCATGGCAAACAGGACGCGGTACTCTGCGATGGCCGACAGCTTGGATACCAGCGTCGCGAAGGACGGATCGCCATTCGCGCCGCTGAAACCCATCTCGACATGATCCTGGATCGGCTGGGTCGTCTGGCTCTCAAGGCTCGTCGCCCGTCGATCCCAGAAGAACCGCGCCACCGTGGCGAACCGCGCGTTGATCAGCCGCATCGAATGCCGCCCCGTGGTGCCGCTCACCCCGGTGCTCGCCGTCGCCAGATCGCCGAAGGCCCGCGCCTGTTGATGACACGAGGAACACGAGACGGTGTCGTTCCTCGATAGCCGCTTGTCGTAGAACAGCACCCGCCCAAGCGTCGCGCCGGCATCGGTGATGGGGTTGTTCAGCGGCGTGTTGTTCCGGACGATGTACGCGGGGATGGGCTGGTTCGCGTAGTTGGCCAGCTTCGTCAAATCGACAATGCCATCGCCGGCCCGCGCCAAGCGGGTGCCGCACCCGACGACGATCAGCGCGACGGCAATTCTCAGAGGGATCTTCATCGTGGCGCCACGTATCGCGGGGGATTTCTTCCGGCGCAAACGGGTTTACAGAAGCTTCACAATTTTCCTGCCGCCGGGGCGCATGCCGCTCTTCCGCCGCAGGAATAATCTCCCCAATCGCAACGGCTCCCTCCAACGTGCGCGGCACATGGCACTCCTCGGCAGACGCAACACGCTCCCCATCGTCCGGCAGGCGCCGCCCGGCTACTATCTGGACGGCGGCACGCACGGCGAGATCCTGCTGCCGGGCCGCTACATCCCGCAGGGCGCGGTTCCGGGCGGAAAGATCGATGTGTTCGTCTATCGCGACTCGGAGGACCGGCTCGTCGCGACCACGGAGACGCCGCTCGCGATGGTGGGGTATTTCGCCTTTCTCCGCGTGATCTCGCATCAGCCGGCCATCGGTGCATTTC
>JBEBGK010000830.1:0-2372 GCA_040081515.1 Chthoniobacteraceae bacterium | reverse complement strand
GAGTCAGAATGCGGAATGCGGAGAGCGGAGAACGGAGGGAGTCAGGAGTCAGGGGGAAAGGAGGAGCGCGAAAAGTGGCACGCGCAGCCTCAGTTGAGAGCAGGAGCATGACAAAGAGTAAGAGGAGCAGCGGTCTTCGTCAGGCCACGGCGAGCTTGAGTTGGTGCATCACGGCGGCGTGCACCTCGTCCAGGGGGATCGCGGTCGTCGCCGCGGGGTCCATTCCCCTTTTGTAAAAGAACTCCTCCAGGCGCGGGGAGACGATCTGGGTCTGAATGCCGTAGTCGTAAATCTCCCACGGGCTCGTGCAGGTGAAGAGCGTCACGCAGCGCACGCCGCAGCCCATCGCCAGGTGCATCGGCAGGCTGTCGCCGGATACCAGCAGGCGGTGGTTCGCCACGTCGCCGAGATGCTCAAGCATCGTCGGGCGTTTCGGAAGGACGTTGACGCGGAATCCATCCGCCTCGAGGCGCGATTTCAAGGCGTCGTAACAGGCCCAGTTCTTCATCGGCCACACGGCGCCCGCGACCGGGGAGATGGCGATGTCGCCGGAGAGATCCGTTTTCGCCGGCACGGGGAGGACATACTTTTCGCCCTGAAACTGGAAGCCCAGGGAGCCGAAGATCAATTCCTGATAGGTCTTGCGGTTTTTCAGCTTGAGGAGATCCGCCTGCTGGCGCCCGAAGACGCTGATGAGGCTCATGTCGAACCACGGCTTCGCATCGTCGGTGTATGCGACGTCGCCCTTGTCGTTCAGATAGGCGCCGAAGACTTTCCCGGTCCGGAGGGTCTTCAGAAATGCGCCGGTCTCGACGTCGTCCTCGAGATTGATGGCGAGGTCGAATTCACGGGCGGCGATGCCGTCCCGGTCGCTCCAGGGCACGCATTCCACGTCGCCCGGCAGGCCTCGCAACAGGTCGACGTTCCGGTCTTCGGTGACCCACGTCACCGGGCAGTCGAACCGCCGGAGCAGTGCGGTCGTGCGCACGACATCACCGGTCGCGCCGCGCTTGAGAATCAGCAGATGCATGAGGATTGATGAAAAGCGGAAATCGGAAAGCGAATGAAGGAGTCAGGAGTCAGGAGTCAGGGAGCAGGATTCAGGCGAAAGGTGGAACGTGCACTCCGCCGCGCGTTGGGCGGGGAGGCAAGGGGCGTTCTTCCCTCTTTGTCCTGCTCATGCTCTTGCGCTGTTTCAAAGGCGGAGTCGCGGAAGGCATGGGCGAGAGAAAAGACAAAGAGTCGGAGGAGCAGCCTTGTTCAACAGACTGCCAAGCGGAACGAACGTGACTGACGAAGATTTTCGCACGTTTCCGCGGGCAGGATTGCCCGCGTTACGGTGAACGCGCAACGGAGTGCGCGTTCCACCTAATCGCGGCTGGCCGCGTAGATCTCGCTGAAGATGTCGTCGAGGGACTTGGTGAGGTCCCAGCCGGGGTAGTGCCGGCGCATCTTGCCGAGGTCGCTGATGTAGCAGATGTGATCGCCCTCGCGGTTCTTCTCCACGTACTCGTAGTCCATCTTTTTCCCGCTGAGCGCAGCGACGCGATCGAATGCCTCGAGGATGGAGCAACTGTTCCCGCGTCCGCCGCCGATGTTGTACACCTCGCCGCACCGCGGGGCTTCCCCGAATGCGTGGATGAAGCGGGCGACGTCGAGCGAGTGGATGTTGTCGCGGACCTGCTTTCCCTTGTAGCCAAAAACCTTGTAAGCCCTGCCCTGCACATTGCACCGGACGAGGTAGCTGAGGAACCCGTGCAGTTCGACGCCGCTGTGATTCGGGCCGGTGAGGCATCCGCCGCGCAGACAGCACGTCTTCATTCCGAAATACCGGCCGTATTCCTGGACCATCACGTCCGCCGCTACCTTCGAAGCGCCGAAGAGGCTGTGCTTGCTCTGGTCGATCGGGAAGTCCTCGGTGATTCCGTTTTCGAAGGCGGGATCGTCGTAATCCCAGCGCGTGGGGAGTTCCTTGAGGCGAATCGTATTGGGGCGGTCGCCATAGACCTTGTTCGTGCTCATGTGGACGAACGCCGCATCGGGGCGATGGCGCCGTGTGGACTCGATCATGTTCAGCGTGCCGACCGCATTCACATCGAAATCATCGAATGGCCGCGACGCCGCAAGGTCGTGGCTTGGTTGCGCGGCGGTGTGGACGACCATGTCCGGCTGGATCGTCGCGAGGAAATCCAGCACGCGCGGACGGTCGCGGATGTCGAGTTCGTGGTGCCGGAACGCGGGGTGAAGCGCGGCGAGGCGGCGCTGATTCCACCGCGTGTCCCCGCCCGGGCCGAAGAAGTCCGCGCGCATGTTGTTGTCCACCCCGTGGACTTCCCAGCCCAGTCGGCAGAAGTAATCGACGACTTCGGACC
>JBEBGK010000829.1:0-2373 GCA_040081515.1 Chthoniobacteraceae bacterium | reverse complement strand
GCACGGTGGTTTTGCCACAACCGGACGGACCAAAGAGCACGGTGATGCTGTGCCGCTTGGCGGGCATCTCCAGCGCGCCGGGAATGGTAGGGCCGCGCGGATGGGTGAGGTGGAAATCAGCGGTTAGCGTGTCGGCCATGGCTGGAGGAGGCGGCGTTGCAGGGCGTAAGTGAGCGAGAGCACGAAGAAGGAGAAGAACAGCATCGCCAGTGCGGTTTGATTCGCGGCGGAGTAGTTGAGCGCCTGCACTTCATCATAGATCGAGACGGAAATGGTGCGGGTGACGCCGGGCAGGTTGCCACCGACCATCAGGACCACACCGAACTCGCCCATCGTGTGTGCGAAGCAGAGAACGATGCCTGCGAGCACGCCCGGCCATGCCAGCGGCAGCACCACGCGGCGGAAGGTGCCGAAGCTGCTCACTCCAAGACACCACGAGGCTTCGATCATACGGCGGTCCACGGTGGCAAAGGCGCTCATGAAGGGCTGCACAGCAAACGGCAGGCTGTAGAGCACCGAGGCAATCAGCAGGCCTTGAAACGAAAACGGCAGCCGATGACCGAACAGGGATTCATAGAACTGCCCCACCGGACTGTGCGGGCCGATGGCCATGAGCACATAGAAACCGAGCACCGTCGGCGGTAGCACCAGCGGCAGCGCCACCACGGCCTCGACGAGAAAGCGCCAGCGCCAGCGTGTGTTCGCTAGCCACCACGCGAGCGGCAGGCCGAGCACGATGAGAATGACGGTGGTGCAGGCGGAGAGTCGCAGGCTGAGGCTGATGGCTTGCCAGTCCATCTTATTTCTGAGGCAGCTTGAAGCCGTGGCGTTGCAGCACCTTGGCTGCCGCATCGCTCAGGATGAACTCACGGAAGGCACGCGCCGCATCAGCACTCGGCGTGCTTTTGATGATGACCAGTCCTTGCTCAATGGCAGGGAAGGCATCCGCAGGCACCTCCCAGTAGCGGCCTTTGTCCTTCATCTTGTCCGACACGGCATGTGATAGCGCGAGGAAGCCGATGTCCGCCGCGCCGCTTTCCACAAATTGCGCCGTCTGGGTGATGTTCTCGCCAAGCACTAGTTTCGGCTCCGCCTGCTCATGGACCTTGAGCGCCTTCATCGCCGCCACTGCCGCAGAGCCATAAGGAGCCAGCTTCGGATTGGCGATGGCGATCTTCTTCACCGCTGGATCGGCGAGCGCTTGAATGCCCAGCTTCTCCACGTCGAGCGGCGATGCTTTCGGCACCCACAGCACGAGTCCACCGATGGCATACGGCGACACTTTGTCGTCCAGCGCGAGTCCGGCCTTCGCGAGCTTGGCGGGGTAATCCATGTCGGCGGCGAAGAAGACATCGAAGGGTGCTTGGTTCTGGATTTGGGCAAAGATGTTGCCCGACGAGCCATACGTCGCCTTCACCGTCACATCGGGATGCGCGGTGTTGTATGCCTTGATGAGGTCTTCCATGGCAAACTGCACGCTGGAGGCCACCGCGAGCGTCAGCGTCGTGCTTGCGGATTTGGGAGCAGGCTTGCAGCCGCAGAGCAGCGCTGCGCCGAAAAGGATGATGGAGGTGAATCGTGTCATGATGAGTGGAAGTTAAATGGAAAGCATCTCGCCCGTGTGGCTGGCGTCATAGCCCGGCAGTTCGTCGATCAAACGGCGATGCGCCCGGCTGCGCAGCAGGCGGATGAGCGCCTGCACACGCGGATCACGCTCCATGGCGGATGAGAAGCATAGATCGAGCGATTCATTGCGCACCGGCAGGAAGCGCAGTCCGGCATCTTCAGCACAGAGCCGCACACACACGCCTGCCTCGGCCCAGCCGCCGCGCACGGCCTCGACGACGGCATGATGACTGAGCATCACGCGCTTCGAGGCACGCGGCTTGTCCAGCAGACCATCCAGACATTCACGCGCTGCTGATCCAGGTTCACGCATGGCCCACTGGCGCACCTGTTTCGCACAAGCTGTCACGCTGCGCGTGTGATCATCCGCAGGGAGCACGATGCCCTCCTGCCAGTCCGCGCTGCGCAGCAGGCGATAGCCACCGCCAAGCTTGTCACGTGCCGTCTCGGCGTTGCGCTCCGGTTTTTCCACCGTGGAGCGGTGCAGCGCCGCCACATGCACCACGCCTTGTTTCAAAAGCTCCAACGCCGCGCCACCACCACGCGAGAAAGCCAGCAAACGAAAGCCCGATGCCGCCGCATACTCAGCCGCGAGCAGCCCTGCGGCTGGATCACACCCAGCCAGCACAAGTGTCTGTGAAGCATCCCAGTCTCCACGCTCATGCAGCACTTTCTCACGGCAGATACCGTCATGCGCCCACGCACTGCCCGGCAGCGCCTCCACAGGATACAGCCACTTCTTGCCAC
>JBEBGK010000079.1:0-9189 GCA_040081515.1 Chthoniobacteraceae bacterium | reverse complement strand
CTCGTGTCTCGCTCGACCCCCGGCTAATGTCCGGCAAAGCCTCCGGCTTGCGGGTGGTTGCTCACGCGGCGACTGGGACGCTGACGATGGCGGTCTTCTTTGGGAGTGCCTGACGGGTGCGCTGGCGGTCGGCGATTTCGTCGGCAACGAGGCGGCAGAGGTCGCGATAGACTTTTTGCTCCTCGGTGCCGTGGCAGACGCCGCCGATGAAAAGGTCGGGGCAATAGCCGACGAAGAGACTGTCTTCATCGTTCCATTGGACGAATTTGAGGTAGTCGGTTTTCATGGCTGGACTTCGCGGATGGCGGATTTCACGAGCTTTTCCTGATAGTGATGTGCGTCGGCTCCCGATGCACCGCTGAGGATGACCTTACGCCGTGAACGCGGATGAGCAAGCTTGCGATGGCTGCCTTTTCCGCCGACCTCAATGCGCCAGCCAGCGCGCTCAAGGTCGGTGATGAGTTCACGAATCTTTCGTGGCACGTGGCGATTTTATTTTGGCGGAGTGGTGCCGCCCGCCGGTGGCGCGGGTTTCTTCGCCCGCTGCGGGGCACGCTCGATGTGGCTGGCGCTGTCCCATGCGGTGAGCTTGTCCGGGTTGCGCGCGTATTTGTTGCGCATGATGGCGTCGAGCTGGGTGACTTCGGCCATGCCGGCCTTGATGAGCCGGCCCACGGCGGCGGTGCTGGAGACGCCTTCCTGGTCGTCGGAATTCATCGCGCCGTCGGCCTCGCGAATCGCGGCGAGGTCGTCCTTGAGGTCTTGCACGAAGGTCGCGGGCAATTCGTAGGCGATGAACTTCGCGGCGACGCCGGCCTTGTCGAGTTCGAGGACGAATGCGTCCCCGGCGGTGAGGAGCGCGGTCTGGCTCGGGCTGTCGGGCGTGCGGAATTTGTCGGCGAAGCCGGGTTCGTTCGCGTCAATCGCGCGCGCGGTACGGGCGATGTTTTGCAGGTCGAGGCGGAGCGCATCGAGCAGGACTTCCTTTGCGGTCGCGGTGCCGCCGCCCTGCTTCGCTTTCTCCGTGTCGAGGTCTTTGATGACTTGCGCGACGGCTGCGAAGTGGCCGGTGGCCTTGCCCCCAGCGGCGAAGTCGGCGGTGTTGTCTTTTCCAAATGTCTGGACGCGGCCAAACATGTCGTAACGGCGGGTTTCACGGTCGTTCATTTTGGTTCTCGGGTTTGAGGTTTTTTCGTTGAGGGTGAACGGCCCGGAAAGTGGCTGGGTGCGCCCTTTCTGCCAAGCCGCAAATGGCGCGTGCATTACACCATCTGCACGATGATGACGGCGCGGACTCCGCCGGCTTTCGCGATGGGCGCGTGGTGCTCCGGCAGAAAGGAGCGGCTCAACACTGCGTCTCCGTTTTGGATCCACTGGATGCCCTCCGGCCTCGCGATGTCCCACAGGTGAACATGGCAGTCCACGATGGGAATCGCATCCGTCTCGGCGGCGCGCGCGGCGGGCATCGCGCAGAAAACCGGGAGCAGGACGCACGCGATTTTCGCCCGGAACAGCGTCCAGCTCCGCGCACTCACCTCGCTGGCGCAGGCGCTGTTCTGCACCGGCGAGTTCAGCACGATTGACTGACCTCACGCACCGCCATGATCGAGCCCTTCGCAAAATTCCCCGAACGCGCGAACCTCCGCATCCGTCGCCACGCCGGCGACGATGTGCCCGGCGAGACTGCGGACGACGTAGGCTTTGTCGGGAGCGAGCGCGAGCCTGCGAATCACGAGCGCGATGATCGAAACGAACGTGTTGCCGTTGTAGAAACAAAACGGCGCCATGCGATGGCAGCGGCGGCACAGGTCCACCGCAGCGTCGAGCCGCATCTCCGTGGCATGGCTGGATTCCCAAAGCGCTTTCGTGGTTTCGTAGCCGTCAGAGGTCGGCTTGTGGAGCGCGCCCTTCGCCTGGCAAAGCACAGCGTTCTGCGCCGTCACCATTTCCCAGGTAAACTCCTTCAGCCACGACCGGACCGCGGCCATGGCCTACTTGGATTGACGCTTCCTGGAAGCCGCCTTGATCTTTTTCAGCTCCTCCACTCCGGCGCTTTTCAGATGGCCCTTTCCAGTCTTCGCATACAGCGGCTCGGCGGCGAAACGATCCTGCATCGCGAGACCTTCCGCCATCAGCTCGCGAAAAAGCGGATTGCTCAGGAGTTTCGGATCTACCGGCTGTTTCACGAAATCAGCGTAGCGTCTTCGGCTTCGCTCTGCAATGCGCTGTTTGAACGTTCCCGGTTTTGCAAATCCTCCACCTGACATGATCTCACGACGCCATTTTCTCCAATGCACCGGCAGCGGCTTCGGCTGGCTCGCACTCCGCGCGCTCGCGAACGCGGAGGCCGGCGGTGCGCTGAGCGCGAAGCAGCCGCATTTTCCCCCGAAGGCGAAGCGGGTCATCTTCCTCTGCATGCGCGGCGGCCCGTCGCATGTGGACACGTTCGATCACAAGCCGAAGCTCGCAAAGGACAATGGCCGGCCCTCGCGCTACGGTGCCACGCCGCTGTTCGCATCGCCGTGGGCCTTCCAGCAGCATGGCCAAAGCGGGTTGTGGATTTCCGAGCTATTCCCGAACCTCGCGCGGCACGCCGACGACCTCTGCCTGCTGCGCGGCATGCACTGCGATCAACCCGCGCACGCGCAGGCGTTCGTGCAGATGCACACGGGTAGCTTTCAATTTGTGCGGCCCTCGATGGGCGCGTGGACGCTCTACGGTCTCGGCACCGACAACCAGAACCTGCCCGGCTTCATCTCCATCAACCCGCCCAGCGCCAACGGCGGCGCGCAGAACTACGGCAGCGCCTTCCTGCCCGGCGCGTGCCAGGGCACGAAATTCACCCTCCAGGACAGCAGCCAGCGCAACCGGCCCGTGGACCGCATGCGCCGCGGCGAAGCGAACCCCGCCGGCATCAACAATGCCGCCGCACTTCTCCCCAAGACCGAGCAACGCGCGCAACTCGACCTCATCGCGGCGCTCAACCGCGAGAAGCTCACGCGCGATGTCCACAATCCCATCGTTGAAGCCGCGATCGAAAACTACGAACTCGCCTTCCGCATGCAGGAGGCCGTGCCCGGCGTGATGGACCTCTCGCGCGAGACACCCGCGACGCTCGGCCTCTACGGAATCAACGAATCGCCCACCGACGGCTTTGGCCGCCAGTGCCTGCTCGCGCGCCGCTTTGCGGAGGCAGGCGTGCGCTTCATCGAGCTCGGCCACGGCTCGTGGGACCAGCATTCCAACATACAGACCGCGCTCGCCGACAACTGCGCCAAGACCGACAAACCCATCGCCGGACTGCTCGCCGATTTGAAGCAGCGCGACCTGCTCAAGGACACGCTCATCGTCTGGGGCGGCGAATTTGGACGCACGCCCTACTCGCCCGACGGCAACGGCCGCGACCACAACCACAAAGGCTACACGACGTGGATGGCCGGCGGTGGAGTGCGTGGCGGATTTTCCCACGGCGAAACCGACGAGCACGGCTACGAAGCCGTCGCCGGCAAGACGCACATCCACGACTGGCACGCCACCATCCTGAACCTCCTCGGCCTCAACCACGAAAAGCTGACCTTCCGCCACGCCGGCCGGGAAATGCGCCTGACCGATGTGAAGGGGCACGTGGCGCGGGAGATCCTGAGGTAGCACCCCGGTTTGGCAACCTCTACGCTCACCGCCGTCGGCCAGAAGAAGCGGCTCGTGCGCGACGGCATCAATGCCTACGACGCCGTGCAGGTGCGCGTGGATTTCGACAACGGCATGAGCATCAACTTCCACAACAACTGGATCACACCGCCTGACTTCGAAGGGCCGGTGAACCAGGGCCACGAAATCGTCGGCGCGGACGGCAAGGTGGAGAGCGACCAGCAATACCGCGGCTTCCGCTGGTGGAACAAAGGAGGCGGCTCGCGCACCTCAATCAACCACTTCACCCGCGACGTGCTGCGTGCAGACGGCACGAAGGCCTACGTCGGCTACGGCGTGGACAGCCTCACCGTCGCGCTCGTGGCGATCTGCCGCGTGAAATTCGCCGGCGAAACCCGCGATGCCGTCGCACATTTGTATCCCACCGCCGAGGAGGCGCGCATCACCTGCGCCATCGTGGACGCCGCGGCGAAGGTGCGTGACTTGAACTTCAAATACATGGCCGAGGGCAAGGGCGCGACGGTCACCGCACGCTTTGGGAAAGACGGCATCACCATCTGCGACCTGAACCGTGCCAGCGAAGGCGCGGACAAGGTGTTTCAGCGGATTTACGACCGGGGGATTTGATCAAAGTCCGGTCGGGGGCTTTTCGATAGGGAACGGAAACTCTGTAACCTTTCCGCTCCTCCACGTCAGGAATCCGGGGCATGATGCGCCCGTATTCCGATGACCACTGACCCGACACAGCCGACCCCGGCTCCGCCTTCGCGCGAGTTGCCGGATGAGGGCTTCCGCACCACGCGCTGGACGCAGGTGAGCCGGGCGAAGGTGGAATCGCCCGAGGGCCGGCGCGCGCTCGCGGAGTTGTGCGAGGGTTATTACGAACCCGTCGCGGCGTTTCTCCGGTGCCAGTTGCGGGACGCGGATGCCGCGCGGAATCTGGCCCACGATTTCTTCGCCGCCGTGCTGGAAGGCGGAGCCATCACCCGCGCGGATCAGGACCGGGGGCGGTTCCGCTCGTATCTGCTCGGGGCGGTGAAACACTTTCTCGCGCACCACCGGGAGGCGGAGCGGCGGCTCAAGCGCGGCGGCGGTGCGGAGAGCATTTCGCTGAATGACACCGAAGCGGGCGAGGCGCGTTCGGTGGCGGACACCAGCGTGTTGTCGCCCGATGCGGCTTTTGATCGGCAATGGGCGGTCACGGTGCTGGCGCGGGCGCTGGATGCACTGCGACAGGAATGCGCCGCCGACGGGCGCGCGGAGTTTTTCGACGCAGTGAAACCGTGGCTCACCGGCGAGGCCGCGCATGGCGACCAGGCGGCGCTGGCGGCGAGTTGCGGCCTGAACGCGAACGCGCTGAAGGTCGCGGTGCATCGGCTGAAGCGGCGTTTCCGCGAGGTGCTGAAGATGGAAGTGGCCGGCACGTTGGATGACCCCGGTGCGGTCGAGAGCGAGATGCGCTCGCTTTTCGCCGCGCTCGGAACCTGAGGAAAAAATCTTGGTAACCAATCCTCCCCATCGCGTCAGGACACGGACATGAGCGAATCCACCCACAGCCCGGGCGCCTGTCCCAAGTGCGGCGCCACTTTACCCTCCGCGGCGACCGCGGGCCTCTGCCCTCGCTGCCTCATGGCCGAGGCGATGATCGGGACGCAGGCGGACGCGGAGCCATCCGCGGCACAAAAGGCCCTCACGCCTGCGGAACTCGCGCCGCATTTTCCGCAGTTTGAAATCCTCGAGTGTCTCGGGCGCGGTGGGATGGGCGTCGTTTACAAGGCGCGGCAGAAGACGCTCAACCGCGTCGTCGCGCTGAAGCTGCTCGCGCCGGAGCGCGTGGCGGATGCGAAGTTCGCGCAGCGCTTCACCCACGAGGCGCAGGCGCTCGCGGCGCTCAATCATCCGAGCATCGTGACCATTTACGACTTCGGCCAGGCGGGCGGCTTCTATTTCCTGCTGATGGAATTCGTGGACGGCGTGAATCTGCGGCAGGCGATGAAGGCGGGCCACTTCACGCCGGACCAGGCGCTGGCCATCGTGCCGCCCGTGTGCGAGGCGCTGCAATACGCGCACGAGCACGGCATCGTGCATCGCGACATCAAGCCGGAGAACCTGCTGCTCGATCGCGAAGGCCGCGTGAAGATTGCGGACTTCGGTATTGCGAAGATCATCGGGCGTGACGCGGACACTCCTGTCCGCGAGGACGTGCAGACAGAAGTGTCCGCTTCACTCACCGCCGGCACGCCGCAATACATGGCCCCGGAGCAGAAGGCGCATCGCACCACCGATCATCGCGCGGACATCTACTCGCTCGGCGTGGTGCTCTACGAATTGCTCACCGGCGAACTCCCCGCCGACAAACTCCAGCCGCCTTCGCGCAAAGTGCAGATCGACGTGCGGCTCGATGAAATCGTGCTGCGCGCTTTGGAAAATGCGCCGGAACTTCGCTACCAGACTGCGGGGGAATTCCGCACGCAGGTCGAGGCAGCCGTCGTCAGCCAAGCCGTTACACCCGCTGCGGCTTCCGTTGAAAAATCCAGCCCGTCGCGCATATCACGCATGGCCATCGTGGGCTCGTGCTGGATTCTGTTCATCTTCGCGTTGGTGCCACTCTACCTCAGCCTCCAGTCAGATGGCGGTCACGCGGGTCCGGCTTGGCCGGCTTGGCTGGCTTTCGTGACAATGGCGCTCGGCTTCACCGCCCCGTTTGGCACGACGATCCTCGGCTGGGTCGCCGTCTCCCAAATCCGGCGCTCGGCGGGAAGTCTCTACGGCTCGGGGCTCGCCGTCTTCGACGGATTGTTGTTCCCGCTACTGGCGCTGGATGGATTGATCTTCGGGTTGTTCAGATATCTCACGCGGATAGTTGTGGGTTTCTACGCGAATCCGTCCGTCATGGGAGATCCGCGAATCGATCCGCCATTCCTGACGCGGCTGGCAAATGATCTGGCGAATCAAGGCGCCAGCGCGACGCTCGTCGCAATCGCAACGGTCATCATGATCCTCGTCGTGGACTTCTTCATCATCCGCGCCGTCTGGTGCGCGGT
This sequence comes from Chthoniobacteraceae bacterium, assembly GCA_040081515.1. Taxonomy (GTDB): domain Bacteria; phylum Verrucomicrobiota; class Verrucomicrobiia; order Chthoniobacterales; family Chthoniobacteraceae; genus SXWH01. Next base: position 2,497 of record JBEBGK010000079.1, on the reverse strand, counting down.
GAAGAGCGCGCAGGCAACCCCTGTCACCCACTCACCCGCAGCGCACCCGCAGCCCCGCTGGCAGGGCTGGGACGTGTGGGTCATCGGGCTTTGCTTAGTGACCTTTGGGGGACTGTGGCTGTATCGGCTGTCGGTGGCGCGGCTTTATCGGTCACTTCATGACGACGGACTCAAGGCTTCAGACATCGTGCTCCCCAGCTCACTAGCCACAGTGATCCTCCTCGCGGGCGCGGCGTTTCTCTGGATGCTGGCCAAGAACATCAAGCACGCTTCCGGCTCTTGTATCACTTCCTGGAAGCGGCAACTGGGACGCTCAATTGTGCCCACCATCGCAGTGGTGCTGCTACTCCGCGCATTTGTCATGCAGCCATTCTGGGCGGTGACCGATGCCACCGCGCCGGAAATCCCACGCGGCAGCCTCGTGCTCGTCTGGAAGCCCACGCGCATTTTCGCCGCAGGAGAACTCATCGCATACATCGAAAGAGGCCGCGTGAATCTCGGCCGGATCACCAAAGCCAGTGAGGGTGCCGTATTCGTGAAACGCAACGGCAGTGAACCTACATCCGTTCTGCACTCAGACATTGTCGGGAAAGTGCTCAGCGTCCTTTGGCGCGCGACGCCGGGAGCGGGTGCGACCGAGGTGCCGCCGTCACCACCGCGTGCAGAGAAAGCGGCACCTGTCCCCGTCCTTACTGGACCGTGGTCGCCTTCACCGGCACCGGTTGCAAAGGATGAAGTGCAGAAGATTTCTACCGACGCGAAAACTTTGCAGGAACTCGGGCGTTACGAGGAAGCCTTGCAGCGGCACTTGTGGCTTCACCACCACGCGTTGGAAATCGCGCCGAGCCTCTTCGGCCTCCGTATGTCCTTCTGGCTGTCGGACTGGGCCGAACTCGCACATCGCTTTCCCAAGGCGAAGCAGGCGTTGATCGAAATCCGCGACCAGAAGTCGCATGAGCTGGAGGCGGGCCGCGGCGACTTCGGTCTCTTCATTGAAGTGGACAGGATCAATTCCTGTATCCGCGAGGATGCGGCCACGCTCGCCTTGTTCAAGCAGATCGAACAGGCCGATCCGGAACTCGCAAAGCAATGCGCGCCCCTCGTGGAAGAGGCGGCGGCGCGCCTGTCAGAGCAGGGTGAGCGTGTGATCACGCCCTCGCAGTGGCCGTTGGAGAAGGCGCTCGCCGATTTGCAGGCGGCGAAAGCCGAACGGGACTTGCTACCCTCGCAAACCTTCCCGTCCGAGGCCCACAAGGAAAATGAGGCGCTGAGGCTCGAACGCAAAGTTCAATTGTTCGAGGAGCTTGTCACGCGACGGCGCACACAGCTCGAGCAGAGTTTGGGCGAACGGGCCGACGTGCGGCGCGGCACGATCGAGTTGCCAGAGCCGACGACTCCCGTGCCTGCCAGGAACACTCACTAGATCCCATGAGCGAAGTGCGACAAATGACCTGTCCCGACTTGCACCACATGGCGGGACAAAAATCGGACGTGGCGGTAGCAAAGCGGTAACACGCTCCGACGATTCTGCGGGCCATGAAAGGCAAGCCACCATCGGAGCCCCTCCCCGACGACCCCACGCACCGGCCTCTCCGCGTCAGCGATTACGACCGCATCTTCAAAGACCAACCGTGACATCGCCGTCGAGTTGCCGGTTATTCAGTGCGTAAACTCGGGCGCCTCAACTCAAACTCCAACTCAAGATAAACCATGACCACCTCCGAAAAGAACAACCTGCTCAAACAAAACACACTCTGCTGGCTCGCTGCTATCATCCCGCTCCTCCTCCACTTTAGCCTCAACTCCACCAAGTTCCCCTGGCCGATGATTCTCCCTCTCATATACGTGGGGCTGATGCTCGCCTCGAACAAGTTACTCTCGAAGGCGAGCGGCGAGACCACGGATAATTCGAGTCGCTGAGAGTGAAACACATCCTCTCCGCACTCCTCATCCTCACGCCTCAGGCCAGCACGCAGTCTGCGCGCCGCTCGGCCACCGTGGACCTCGCGGCCAAGGCCGATGCCGCCGTGGTCGCGATTTATTCCGAGGCGGAAGGCAGCATCCATTCCGGCAGCGGGAGCGTGATCAGTCCGCATGGCTACATTTTGACGAACGATCACGTGGTCCGAAATCGCGGCGGCCGCGTGTTGCTCCACGATGGCAGCGTGCGGCCATTCCGCGTCGTGGGTCGCAGCCCGGAGAAGGACCTCGCGATCATCCTTGTGCCTGTGAAGGAACCGCTCAAAGCGCTGCCGCTCGGTCGCAGTGATGACATCATGACCGGCGAGCCGATCCCGCCGGACGACATGCGCATGATCTACCAGAAGGCCAACTACTTCTGGCACTCCGACTCCTCGTTCAAGCGCGTGCCGTCGCTGTGCTCGATCCTGACGGCGCGCATCTGCCCGCCCGAAGGCGGCAACACCGAGTTCCTCAACATGCGCGCGGCGTGGGACGCGCTGCCGCCCGCGCTGCAGGCGACGATCCACCCGCTGGT
>JBEBGK010000078.1:0-9193 GCA_040081515.1 Chthoniobacteraceae bacterium | reverse complement strand
AGGCGCGCCTCTTCTTCCGCGATTTGCTGAAGAACAACGGCTCCGTCGCGCAGTTCCTCAGCGGCCAGCACACCTTCGTGGACAAGAAACTCGCGAAACTCTACGAGCTGCCCGAGCAGAATACGCTGCGCCTCGCGGATGGCTTCCGAAAGGTCAGCCTCACGGGCAACCACCACCGCGGCGGCCTGCTCGGCATGGCCGCGGTGCTCACCGTGAGCGCGAATGGCGTCGAAACCTCGCCCGTCACGCGCGGCGTGTGGGTGAGCGAAAACATCCTCGGTGTCCCGCCGCCTCCGCCGCCGGACGTCGTGCCTGCGATCGATCCCGATGTTAGCGGCGCCACCACCATCCGCGACCGCCTCGCCAAGCACCGCGCCGACGCCACCTGCAACGAGTGCCATCGCAAGATCGACCCGCTCGGCTTCAGTCTGGAGGCCTTCGATCCCGTCGGCCGCTGGCGCGCCACTTATCCCAAGCCCAAGGAAAAAAACGCCCCCGCGCCGAAGATCGACACCACCGGCGAATTTCCATCCGGCGAGACCTATCAGGACTTCGCGGGCTTCAAGAAAATCATCCACGACACGCGCACCGATCTTTTCATCCGCAACCTCATCCGCCAGGCGCTCAGCTACACCGCCGGCCGCGTGATGGAACCCCCCGACAATTTCGTGATCGAGGAAATTCTCGAGACGGCGAAAAAGGAGAAACTCGGCCTGCGCACCCTGCTCGTGGAATGTCTGGCAAGCCGGGTCTTCCGGTCGCGCTAAGGCGGGGACTCGCTGCCGAGGGCCGGTGCGAACCGGTGACGCTCATTGCGGACACCGGGCCAACACACGGACGCCCCGCATGCTGTCGCGCCTTGTTGGAGAGCAAGACAACGAAGAAAGTTTCAAATTGAGCCACTACCGAAATGTCAGCGTGACGCCATTCGCATTTTCAGTTTAGAAAAATGCCGGTCCTTCATCCTCCATGAAACAGCCCGCCAACTCCCCAACAGCCAAGGAAAAGCCGCCGACTTCAGTCGCGAATCGTCCGGCGGATTACGCGATCTACAAACCGAACAGCCGCGGAACGGGTGGCGTGATTCGCTTCGAGATCAATCGCGCGAAAGGCGCCGTGTTTGTCGATGGGGCGCTGCAATCCGGCGACAAGCAGTTCGATTGGGAGCACAAGATCACCATGAAGTGGGGCCTCGCGGATCTCGGTGCCGCGCTGGCGACGCTGCAAGGACGCGAGCCGCAGGCGAAGCTCTTCCATCAGTCCGAAAAGGCGAACAGCGCGTTCGAGCTCACGCAGCGAGACGACGCCCAACGCGCGCCCTACATGATGAGCATGTCCCGCCAGGATGAGACCGCGAAGACCGTGCGCAAGGTGGCCATCCCAGTGAGCCACGCCGAGGCCGCGATTCTCGAAGCCGCCCTCCGCACCGCGGTGGTCCGGCTGCTGGGGTGGTGACGCGGCTTCGCCCGGCGGGCGGGGCTATTCCACGCGCGGCTGCTCAAACGGAATTCCCGCCAGCTTATCTCCGGGATGGCTTTTGCGGGCGCAGGCGATGTGGAGCATTGCCCGCTGCTTGACTGGGCAAGGAGCGCTGAAGTCGGCGTGCGCCCGGCGGCCATTCGCTTGAACATGGTCACCGCTTCCGCCTCGCAAGAGTTGACCCAATTCACGGCCTCCCGGCTATAACCCGACATGAAAGAGATTCCCCGAGCCTTCCTGTCCCGACTTTTCCTCGCCATATGCGCGATGCTGATTTTCTGCGTCGCGTCCGGGTCCACGGGTGCCGACCGCCTGCCGAACATCGTCGTCATTTTGTCCGACGACTACGGTTACGGCAGTGCGGGGTGCTATGGCGCGGATGCGGCGCTGGTGAAGACGCCGAACATCGATCGCCTCGCGGCGGAAGGGCGGCGTTTTGCAGATGCGAATACGACGTCGTCCGTGTGTTCGCCGACCCGCTACTCGGTGCTCACCGGGCGGTATTGCTGGCGCACCTCGCTGAAGCACGAGGTGCTGAGCACATTCGCGCCGCTGCACATCGAGACGGCCCGGCTGAGCCTGGCGTCGCTCTTGAAAAGGCACAGCTACTCGACGGCGGCGGTGGGCAAGTGGCATCTCGGCTATGGGACGGCGGATGATTCGCCGAAGTGGCGGCCCGATTATTCGGCGGAGCTTTCGCCGGGGCCGCTCGATCTCGGGTTCGATTACCACTTCGGCGTGCCGAGCAATCACGGCGACCTCACCGGCGTGTTCGTGGAGAACCGTTTCGTGTACGGGCTGCGCTCGGGGAAGATTCCCGCGGGCATGAAGATCGCCGGGCCGGTGCCGGACTCGGATGATTTCAAGCCGACCTACACGGCGGAGGATATGGAGAACGCAAAGAGCGGCGTGAAGATCCTCGATCTCGATGCACCACGTCGGAAAAACGAGCGCGTGATGAAGGTGCTAACCGACAAGGTGACGATGTGGATGCAGCAGCAGCCGAAGGACAAGCCATTCTTCGTTTATTTCACGCCCGTCGCGGTGCACAACCCCGTGACGCCCGACAAGGACATCGCGGGCAAGAGCGGCGCGGGACTTTACGGCGACTGGATTCACGAACTCGATCGCAGCGTGGGCCGCGTGCTCGACACGCTCGACCAGATGGGTGCCGCAAAGGACACACTCGTGATTTTCACCAGCGACAACGGCGGCGTATTCAAGCCGGAGAATGACAGGCTGCTCCAGACGGCCGCATTCAAGGCCGGCCTGCGCGTGAACGCCGGGCTGCGCGGCGGCAAGCACGACGTGTGGGAGGGCGGGTTCAAGGTGCCTTTCATCGTGCGCTGGCCGGGCCATGCGCCCGCGGGCTCGGTCTGCAAGGGAATGGTCAGCCTCGCGGACATTCTCGCGACGACGGCGGCGATTGTCGGCGAGGAATTGCCGCCCGCATCGAAGGGCGCGGAGGACAGCCGCAATATTCTCCCCGCGATTCTCGGCGATCCCGCGAAGCCGATCCGCGACGACCTGATCGTGCACAGCGCGGACGGCGTGTTCGCAATTCGCAAGGGCCCGTGGAAATGGATCGAGGGCGTGCCGGTGGATGAAATCAAACCCGCCCTGCGCAAGACCCACGCGGACCAGTACCGCGAGCAACTCTACAACACGCAGGATGATCCCGCCGAGACGAAAAACGTGAGCGCGCAACATCCCGAGGTGGTGAAGGAACTCCGCGCATTGCTCATCCGCTATCGCAACGGCGGCTACAGCCGCGGGCTGCCGCCGGTGGTGGAGGTCAAGGAAGCGCCCACCGCCACGCTGCCTCCCGCGGACGGCATGGTGGTGATGAGTACGTCTCTCGCCGAGATGCCGGCAAAACCGTGGACGATCGCGCGGGGCGATTGGGAGGCCAGGGACGGCGGCCTGTGGGGCATGCAGAAAGGCAAGGATGACCAGCCAGCGACGCTTCGCGCGCCGATCTCAATTGGCGATGGCACGATTGAATTCGAGATCAACTTCAAGGGCGCAAACCGCGCCTCACTGCGCGTCGAGTGGGGCGAAAAGAAGGGCAGCTTCCGCTTCGTCATCAGCCGCACGGCGATCGAAATCGGCAAGAACCCGTCGCCAGGTGAAGGCAACGACGCCGTGGAGCCGCTCGCACGGAAGCCGCTGAAACTGGACGCAGGCCAATGGTATCCCGTCCGCCTCACCTTCAAGGGCGGCGAAGTCATCGCACAGGTGAACGACACCGTCGCGAAGGCCACGCACGCCGTGCTCGGCGAGCCGAAGACCGCGATGAACTTCCTCGTCTTCGGTAAAGCCGCGGGCTTTCGGAACGTGGAGGTGCTGAAGTAAGCGGCCGTTCGACGCACGGAACGACCGGACACTCGCCATCATCCCACGCCTGAAATGAAACTCACCTCCCTCCTCTTCGCAGTCCTCTGCATTCTTCGCAGCCAGCCATCCTTTGCAGCCGGGCAACCCAACATCGTCGTCTTCATCTCCGATGACCACAGCCAGCTCGACTCGCAGGCCTACGGCTCCACGGAAGTCCGCACGCCGAACATGGCGAAGCTTGCCGAAGAGGGGCTGAAGTTCACGCATGCTTTTGTCGCCTCGCCCGCGTGTGGGCCCAGCCGCACGGCGATGCTCACGGGCCTTTGGTCGGCGCGCAACGGAGCGGAGGCCAATCACCAGGCAAAGCGGCCGGAGGTGCCATCGTTGCCCACCGTGCTCCGCGGCATCGGCTATGAAGTCGTCTCCATCGGCAAGGTCGCTCACAACACTTGGGCCAAGTTCTACGACTTCGATACGGTCATCGGGCCACCCGTGGGCATCTCCGACACGGTCGAAGTGGCGAGGTTTCTCAGCGAGCGCAAATCCACCAAGCCGCTCTGCCTTTTCGTCGGCACACGGCATCCGCATGTGCCGTGGAGTGAAGAGAGCACGTATGATTCAGCGAAGGTCACCATCCCGCCCGCGCATGTGGACACGCCAATCACTCGCGAAGAGAGGGCGAAATACCTCACCGACATCACCAACTCCGACACGCTGCTCGGTGAAGTCCGCACTCTCGCTCGCGAAAAAGTCACCGGCGACACCCTCTTCATCTACACCGCCGACCACGGTGGCCAGTGGCCCTTTGCCAAGTGGAACCTCTACGACGCCGGCATCCGCATCCCGCTGATCATCGCCTGGCCCGGCAAACTGAAGCCCGCAACCACCAGCGATGCGATGGTCTGCTGGCCTGATTTGCTGCCCACCTTCATCGAACTCGGCGGCGGCAAAGTGCCCGACGGCATCGATGGCAAATCCTTCGCCGGAATCCTGCGCGGCGCCACCGCCACGCATCGTGACCGCGTCTTCAGCACACACACCGGCGATGGTGACATGAACGTCTATCCCATCCGCAGCGTCCGCACCCGCGACTGGAAATACATCCGCAATCTGCATCCCGAGTTCCAACACCAGTCGCACATCTCGCGCTCCACCGGCCCCAGTGGACTCGTGTATTGGAAGACCTGGCTCGCCGCCGCTGAGAAAGATCCCGCAGCCGCAGCGACCGTGCAGCGTTTCACCACACGCCCCGCCGAAGAACTCTACGACCTCACCGCCGATCCCAACGAGCTCCACAACCTCGCCGCCGATCCCAAAAACGCGGAGCGCCTCGCCACCATGCGAGCCGACCTCGACGCCTGGATGAAACAACAAGGCGACACCCAACCCGTCCTCGGCAAACCGCTCCTCCAAGGCGAACCCGTCACGCTGATCGACAAACCAGCCAAGAAGGCTTCGAAGTGAAACCCATCTTCCGTCTCCTCATCGTCTCTGCGCTGCTCTTTGCCCTCGGAGGTTCATCCGATGCCGCCGGGAAGCCGAACTTCATCTTGGTCCTGATCGATGACATGGGCTGGGGCGACTTCTCGTGCTTCGGCAACAAGGACGCGCAGACGCCGAACGTCGATCGCATGGCCGCCGAGGGCATTCGCTTCTCGCAGTTCTATGTGAACGCCCCCATCTGCTCCCCTTCGCGCTGCGCGCTCACCACCGGGCAATATCCGCAGCGGTGGCGCATCAATTCCTACCTCAACAACCGTCGCGACAATGAGCGGCGCGGCGTGGCGAACTGGCTCGATCCCAAAGGGCCGTCGCTCGCCCGCATCCTCCAGCAGGGCGGCTACGCCACCGGCCACTTCGGCAAATGGCATCTCGGCGGCCAGCGCGACGTCGATGATGCGCCGCCCATCACCGCGTATGGCTTCGACGAAACGCTCACCAACTTCGAAGGCATGGGCCCGAAACTCCTGCCGCTCACGCTCAAGCCCGGCGACAAGGAGCCCGGAAAAATCTGGGCCGATGCCGAGCGACTCGGTCAGCCGGCGACGTGGATGCTGCGTTCCAAAATCACCGGCGGCTTCATCGACGCCGCGATTCCCTTCATCGATAAAGCCGTCGCGGCGAAGAAGCCATTCTACATCAACCTCTGGCCCGACGACGTGCATGGTCCCTGGTGGCCGCCCGTCGAGACGTGGGGCAAGACGAAGCGTGAGCTGTATCACGCCGTGCTCGTTGAAATGGATCGCCAGTTCGGAAAACTCTTCGACCACATCCGCAACAATCCCGAGTTGCGCGACAACACCCTCATCCTCATCTGCTCCGACAACGGCCCCGAACCCGGCGCAGGCAGCGCCGGCCCATTTCGCGGCACCAAGACCACGCTCTACGAAGGCGGCACCCGCTCCCCGCTCATCGCCTGGGGACCGGGGCTGATCGAGAAGGGCAAAGTCGGCACGCAGAATGAAACCTCTGTCTTCGCCGCCTTCGATCTCCCGCCATCCCTGCTCGCGATCGCCGGTGTCGCCAGGCCGGACGGCGTCAATTTCGACGGAGAAAACCTCGCGCCTGTCCTCCTCGGCAAGAGCAGCGACTCCCGCGCTGCGCCGATTTTCTGGCGTCGCCCGCCCGATCGCAAGACAGCCTCCGCCACGCTCCCCGAGCGCCTGCCCGACCTCGCCATGCGCGAAGGCAATTGGAAGCTGCTGTGCGAATACGATGGCGCCCAGCCGCAGTTCTACGATCTCGCGAACGATCGCAGCGAAACTAAGGACGTCGGCCCGCAGCATCCAGAAGTCGTCGGACGCCTCACCAAGGCGTTGCTGGCGTGGCACGCCTCGATGCCGCCCGACAACGGCCCCGCCCTCGGAGCAAAGCAGCCGGACGCGAAAGGCAAAGTGAACGGCAGGAAATAGGCCGACCCGGGCCATTGAAGCACCTCCGCATCCCCTCCGAGGCGGATTCGCAGAGCCTCGGCGGAAGACTTTCGGCTCTCGACCTGATCTTCCCCTTCTCGACGGGGAAGCAGAAATGCCCAATCGCCGCGGGCCGCCCCTACAAATTCAGCTTCTTCATTTCCTCCACGGCGAAGTCCGCGGCTCTGGCCGTCAGAGCCATGTAAGTCAGCGAGGGATTCACGCAGCCGGCGGAGCTCATGCAGGCGCCGTCGGCCATGAAGACGCTTTTCACGGCGTGGATTTGGTTCCGGGCGTTGAGGACGGAGGTCTTCGGGTCGCGGCCCATGCGTGCGGTGCCCATCTCGTGGATCGCCATCCCGAGCGCGGAACCGTTGTCGTATGTCTTCACGTTTTTCAGTCGCGATCGCGGCCTGCAGAAGTGGCGAGAGGCTGGCGCAGGGAAAGTGGTCCCGAGCTTCAGCTCGCAAAGGCTCATATACCGGACTGAGCGCGGGAATGCCAAGACGCTCACAAGCTCCTGTCGCACGTCACGGCGCGCCGAAGCGCGGGACTACTTTCCTCCGTGCGCACTTTGGGCGGTCAATTTTCCGCGACGTGTGCTGTTTCATGAGTGCCCTCACATCCCCCAATCCCACTCCCTGATGAAAACCTTCGCCCTCCTCGCTGCATCACTCCTTTCGTCATTCGGCTTTCCGTATTCGGCATTCAGCACGGACGGCGCGAAGCCCAACATCGTCGTCATCCTCGCGGATGATCTCGGATACGCGGATGTGCTCTTCAATCCCGCGCATCCGAAGGAGGTCTCCACGCCGCATCTCGACGCGCTTGCGAAGGAGAGCATGGTCTGCCGGCAGGGCTATGTGAGCGGGCATGTGTGTTCGCCGACGCGCGCGGGGCTGATGACGGGGCGGTATCAGCAGCGGCTCGGGCTTTACACGGGCGGCGAGGCGGGGAGCGGATTGCCGATGAGCGAGAAGATTTTCCCGCAGCATTTCAAGCCGGTGGGCTATGCGACGGCGCAGTTTGGGAAGTGGCATCTCGGGCCGGATTTGGCGTGGAGCCCGGCGCTGCGCGGGTTCGATGAAGTGTTCGGCTTTCTCGGTCGCGGCGCGCACGATTATTTCAAGCTGAACGACCCGGCCGATCCAATCTACCGCGGCACCACGCCGGTGCAGGAGACGGGCTATCTCACGGACCGTCTCGGCCAGGAGGCGGCGGCGTTCATCACGCGGAAGAAGTCGCAGCCGTTCCTCGTGTATCTCGCGTTCAACGCCGTCCACGCGCCGTTGCAGGCGCCTGCGGATGAGATCGCGAAATTTTCCACCGGCAACAAAGACCGCGACACGCTGCTCGCGATGGGCAAGCGGATGGACGACGCGATCGGCAAGGTCGTCGCGACGCTGAAGGCCGAGGGTGTTTGGGAAAACACGCTGCTCTTTTTCATCAGCGATAACGGCGGCCCGCTGGCGCAGTCGGCGGTGAACACGCCGTTGCGCGGCGGCAAGCATCAGGACTACGAGGGTGGGATCCGCGTGCCGTTCCTCGTGTGCTGGCCGGGGAAATTGAAGCCCGGCGAGAGCCAGGCGGTGGTGAGTTCGCTGGATATTTTGCCCACGGCGCTCGCGGCGGCGAATGTGGCTGCGACTTCAGTCGCATCGGCTTCCGCTAAGGCCGAAGCCACTTTCGACGGCAAAAACATTCTCCCAATCCTGCGAGGCGAAGAGCCGCCGCAGCCGCGCAATCTTTTCTGGTCGTCGGGCAGCGAGGAAAGCTGGTGGGCGGTGCGCTCGGGCGATTGGAAGCTCGTCGGCGAGAAGGCGCGCGTGGGCTTGTTCGATTTGGCCACGGACGTGTCCGAGAAGAACGATCTGGCACGCGAGATGCCGGAGAAAGTCGCCGAACTCACGAAGTTGCACGACGCGTGGCTTGCAGAGATGGCGACCCCGGTGAAGGCCGGCGCAAAGCGTTTCGGAATGCCGCTGCCCGAGGGCGCGAAACCGAAGAAGCCCAAGAGCGAGCGCAAGAAAAACAAAGGCGTCCCGCTTCCCAAGTCCCCTGGCACGGCCGCGGGCCCCTGCACAATCCGAGCGTCGTCTGGTTCCACCGACGGTAAGCCAACGAATCGAATCCCCGGCCGGCCGGTGACGCTCCAGCAGAAGGAGAATCGCGGGGAGAAAGTGATTGGGTGGGGCACTTTTTCAAGGGAGGCGCTCTACCCGCATTCTCACGAGTGCGGCTACAGTATTGGCGGAACCGCCCTGCCCGAAGGAGTGATGACGCCCCCGAGTCTGGGAGAAAGAAAACGAAAGCCGGAAGAGAATAGTGCAACTCATCATGGCCGGTGCCTGCATCCTTTCGAAATCAGCTGGGCTGGCTGTTTGCCGATCACGGGATGACGGTCCGATATCGGGAGATGCCGTCTCCCCGGCAGATGCGGGATTGGCTGTAAAAAGTGCAGCGCG
>JBEBGK010000828.1:0-2377 GCA_040081515.1 Chthoniobacteraceae bacterium | reverse complement strand
ATGGGCGGACGCCGGTGGTTTTCGCAAGGCGATCGAGGCGCTTCGTGCCGCCGCCCGCGTTCGAGGACTCCCGGAGCCTTATTGTGTGGCGATGATCCCGTGGCCCGAGAAGGCCAAGGCATTTGCAGAGGCCAGCGGCTGCGACGCCATCAGTGCCTACGCGGTGCAGGCTGGTGGCAAGGACGCTCCTTTCGCCAACCTGACGGCCCATGTCGAAGATTTCTGGAAGCGCAGCATGGGCACAGGGGCCAGGATCATTCCGCTGGCGATGACCGGCTGGGATCGTCGGCCTCGAATCGAGACCCCGGTCTTTTGGGAGCACAACGAAGGATGGGGTGCCGACATCGAGAGGTTCTACCAGCAACCGAAACCGGCGGAGATTGGCAATCATGTGAGGAAAGCCGTGGAGTGGACGCGCAACCACTCAACCATCGCGGAAGCGCAGGCGGTCATTATCTACGCTTGGAACGAACACGACGAGGGAGGATGGCTTTGCCCGACGCGGGGCGAAGGAGACGCCCGCGTCCAAGCAATGGGAAGCGCCTTGGCACAACCGTGAAGACGCCTGACCCGAACTTCGCGAATGGGAACTCGCGCAAAGACGCAAAGAAGAAGAAGTCGGAGGAAATGGTGTCGCTCACTCAAAAGGTGAGCGGGGTTGTGTCTCCATCTCATTGCGTCTCCGCGCCTTTGCGCGAGAACAACTGATTGCATCGCCGTTCTCAGGCTAACCCCTTTCGCCGCCCGGCACAGGCCCAGCGAGCTCGCGAACGCCTCGCTGCTGCGGGTTTCAGCGGGTCACGCTCCAGAAGACGGGGATGAGCAGGAGCAGGACGATGAAGAGGACGACGGTGAGGCCGAAGCCGACCTTGAAGAAGTCGCGGAAGCGGTACTTGCCCGGCGCATAGACGAGGATGCACGACGGCTCGAACGGGGTCATGATGGAAATGCTCGCGGCGAGCATCACGGCGATGGCGAAGGTGTGGGGGTTTGCGCCGATCTTGTCCGCGGCCTTGAGCGCGACGGGGAGGACGACGAGGGCGGCGGCGGCGTTCGACATGGGCTGGGTGAGGAGGATGGTGAGCACCATGAAGCCGGCCATCACGCCGATGGGTCCGAAGCCGCCGGTCATCCGCGAGATGATATCCGCGAGGAGTTCGTCGGTCTTTGTCGCGCTCATGGCCTGGCCGAAGGCGGTCATGCCGCCGATGAGGATGATGAGGCGCCAGTCCACGAACTCGTAGGCCTTCTCGACGTTGATGCACTTGAAGAGGACCGTGGCCACGGCCGCGATGAGGAAGGCGATGCTGACGGGGACGATCTCGAAGGTGCTGAGGGCGACGGCGAGCGTGAAGAAGCCGACCGCGTAGAGGCCGCGTTTCGGGTGGTAGAGCGTGGGGGCGACTTTTTCGAGCATCGAGAGGCCGGCGGTCTCGCGCGCCGCGGCGAGCCGGTCCTCGGGGCCCTGCACGAGGAGCACGTCGCCGACACGCAACAGCACGTCGCCGAGGCTCTCGACGACGGACTGGCCGTGGCGATAGACGGCGAGGACGGTGAGGCCGTAGCGGGAGCGGAACTCGGCCTCCCTCAATGTGCGTCCGGCGACTTCGCATTGCAGGGTGACGAGCATCTCGGCGGTCCGGAAGTCCGTGCCCTTGAGGTTGAGGTCGCCAAGTTTCGCCTCGGCCTTGATCTCGATGCCCTCGATGCGTTTGACCTTCATGAGGTTCTCGACCTTGCCTTCGACGAGGAGCGTGTCGCCTTCGGCGATCTGCAGGCGGGGCTCGGGCAGAATCTGTTCCTTCCCGCGGATGATCTTCACGATGCGGAATTCAAGGACGCTCATGTCGCTCTCGAACACCCGCTGGCCGATGAGTGGTGAGCCGGGGAGGACGATGATTTCGCTCAGGTACTGGCGGATGCCGTAGGCGGGCGTGGCGCTGTCGTCGGCGCGCTCCGGGAGGAGGCGCTGCCCGATGTAAACCATGTAGAGGATGCCGACGGCGACGATCACGAGGCCGATGGGTGTGAACTCGAACATGGCGAGTTCGCCGAGGTGGTGCTCCTTGAGGTAGTTGTTGACGGCGATGTTCGTGGAGGTGCCGATGAGGGTGCAGGTGCCGCCGAGGATGCTCGCAAAGGCGACGGGCATGAGCAGCTTCGAGGGATTCATTTCCACGCGGCGGCAGAGCGCGACGGTGGGGGGGACGAGGATGGCCGTGACCGTCGTGTTGTTCATGAAGGCGGACAGCCACGCGGTGATGAGCATCACCGGCATGATGAAATGGGTCCGCCGGCCGGCGCCGAGTTTGTACAGACGGGTGCTGATCAGATCGAGGACCCCGGAGGTCGTGAGCGCGCCGCTGACGACGAAGAT
>JBEBGK010000827.1:0-2380 GCA_040081515.1 Chthoniobacteraceae bacterium | reverse complement strand
ACCATTGGCCGCACGCGATGTCGGTGCTGATGGCCGGCGCGGGGATTCCTGGCGGGCAGATCGTGGGCTCGACGGATGCGAAGGGCTACCATGCCTCGGAGAACGTCTGTCGCCCTGAGGATTTCGCCGCATCGCTCTACACGAAGATGGGTGTCGATCCGCACCAGACGCTTCACACGGCGACCGGGAAGCCCGTTCACCTTGTGAACCAGGGCCGGTTGATCAAGGAACTGTTCGTTTGAGGGAGTGCAGCGTGAGAACGATGTGGCCCTGCGGGCGGCTGAAAGTCCAACGCCCGACGTCCAGGAGCCGGTGTTCAACGGATTTCGCAGTCGTGCGCGGGTGTTCCCGCCGGATGTCGGAAGTCAAGCGCCGCAGGCACCTGGCTGTCCTGCTCGCGATCAGTCTTACCGGGATGGCCCTCCCGGCAGCCGAGCCATCGCTCACCCACCTCTTCCCGCCTGCGGGACGGCAAGGCGTTACCGTGCCAGTCAAGGCGTCCGGAAAGTTCGAGCCGAGGCCGGCGCAGGTGTGGGTCGATGCGCCGGGCATCGTCTTCAAGCCGGGGAAGAGCGCCGGGCAGTTCGACGTCGAGATCGCGAAGGATGCCGCGCCGGGTCCGCATCTCGTCCGGGCCTTCAACAATCTAGGTGCGTCGGCTCCGAGGTTCTTCATCGTCGCCCGCGAGTCGCAGACGACCGAGGCGGAGCCGAACGACGAGTTTCGTTCGGCGCAGAAGATCGCGGGCCTGCCCGCCACCGTCGTCGGCCGGCTCGACAAATCGGGAGACGTGGATTCCTACGCGGTGAATCTCAAGCGCGGCCAGACGCTGGTTGGCCGGCTCGAAGCGTATGTGCTGGCGTCCGCCTTCGACGGCATGCTGCGAATCGTGGACGGGCAGGGGAGCGTCGAGGCTTTCAATCACGACGATCGCAGCCTCGATCCGTTCCTTGTGTGGAAGGCGCCGCGTGACGGCACGTTCGTCGTGCAGGTGATGGGCTTCGTCTATCCGGCGACGGCGGATGTGCGTTTCACGGGCGGCGACGGCTGTGTGTATCGTTTGCATATGACGGCCGGGCCTTTTGTCCGACACACGATGCCGCTCGCGGCGCAGCGGGGCATAAAGGCACAGGTCGCGCTTGTCGGTTGGAACCTCGCTGTGCCGCACGTGGAGATCGACGGCACGAAGTTCCCTGCTGGCGCGAGCACTGCGGAGCTGGAACTGGCCGGCGTGGAATCCGGTCTGCCGCTGATCGTAAGTGACATGCCCGAAGGGATCGAAAAGGAGCCGAACGATCCAGTGACGGCGGCGCAGTCCGTGGAAGTACCCGCCGGCATTACGGGTCGGATTGATCGCGCGAACGACGAGGACCATTTCGTTTTCAATGCCGTCAAGGGTCGCGCCTACGAGTTTCGGGTCACGGCGGCCCGCATCGGCTCGATGCTCGACGGGTGGCTGAAGATCCGGAACAAGGACGGCAAGGAACTCGCGCGGAATGACGACGCGAACGGTTTTCGTGATCCGGAACTCACATGGACGGCCCCGGCGGACGGATCCTACTCGGTCGTCATTGGCGATGTCTCCCATCATGGGGGCGATGGGTTCACCTACCGCCTCGCGATCTCGGAGGCGGTGCCCGCGGTGAACGGCACGGTGACCGCTCACGCGTTTGCGGTGCAGCCAGGCAAGACTGCGGAGGCAAAGGTCGCCGTAAAGCGGACCAACGGCTTCAAGGGGAAACTTCAGCTTGCGGCGCGGAATCTTCCCGAGGGCGTGAGCGCTCCGCCCGTCGATGTTCCGGAGAAGGATGGCGACGTCGCACTGAAGCTCACGGCTGATGCCGCCGCAAAGCCGGCAAGCCAGCCCCTGATGCTCGTCCTCCGCGAGACGGAATCCGGGGCGGAACATCCCGTGCGGTATTCCCTCGTCGCGACCTCCGAGGATAACGGCGTGCCGCAGGGCTACACGGAACTCGTCATCCCGTTCACGGACCAACTCTGGCTCACCATACCCCCTGTGCCGGCGAAGCCCGAACCGAAGGCTGGAGAAAAAGCTGCGGCCACTCCGGAGAAAAAATAGGACCGGGAGGTTTCCTGCCGCAGGCTCGGCAGCTCCGTGATGGTAGTGCCCGCATTGATCCCTCGGTGGCTACTTGAGCAGATACCCAATTAGGTCGGCCATCTGTTCGACGCTGACGGCCGCCTCGACACCTTCCGGCATCAGCGAGAGACCGGTGCCGGAGATGCTCGCGATGTCGCTGCGGAGAATCGTGTCCACGGCGCCGTCGGCGCGCTTGAGCGTGAGGCTCGCGGCGCCTTCCTCGGCGATGAGGCCGAAGAGCGTGCGCCCGTCCTTTGTCTCGACGGTGTAGCTCATGAA
>JBEBGK010000826.1:0-2383 GCA_040081515.1 Chthoniobacteraceae bacterium | reverse complement strand
GAGATGAGCTTCGTGCTCCCGAAGACCGTCGCCGAAACCGGCGCGCCGTCGCCGAAGGCGGCGGAGGTGAAGGTCTCGAAACGCTCTGCCGGGAGGTATGCGGTCCTGCGGTTTTCGGGTTCGCGTTCGCAGGCGAATGAACAGGAAGCCATCGGCAGGCTGAGGGAATGGATGAAAGCGAAGAGCCTGAAGGAGACTGGGACTCCCGTTTTTGCCTACTTTGATCCGCCATGGACTCCGTCGCCGATGCGGCGGAACGAGGTGATGCTCCCGGTGGAAGGCGGCCTGGCTGCGAGCATCGCCAGCAACTCTCGGGCGTCTGTGTTAGCGGGTTCCTTTTTCAGCACGTCGCGCAGTGTGGCCTCGGCCTTGAGCACTTCGCCCTTGCCAATCTGGACGACTGCAATGCTGATCCTCGGCTGGATCCATGCGGGCCTGTAGTTGAGCGCCGCCCTGAACTGAGAAAGCGCCTTGTCGGATTCGTGGCTGAGCGCGAGCAGGTTTCCGAGGCGCTGATGGAGTTCCGCACTCCACGGAATCACGAGTAACGCGCCATTGAGCTTGGTGATCGCCTCCTTGTGGTCTCCACGTTTCTCCGCCGCCTCCGCCGCGGCCAGTTGCAGGGCCAGGAAAGGCGCTTGCAGGCGTTTGGCTTCGTTGAGATGCACCGCGGCTTCATCGCGACGGTCCAGGCTCAGCAGGGTCAGGCCGAGGTTGCGTTGAGCGAGGTAATTGTCCGAGGTGACAGCAATCGCCTGTCGGAAAACGGACTCGCTCGAGCGCCACGTTTTCACCTGCCGAAAACTCAGCACGGAGAAGCAAACGAGGACCGCGGGCAGCGCTGCGCGCAGTGCGAACGCCAACGGCGCGGCCGGTTTTTGCGTCACGGCCCGCAGCCACTCCCCGCCCTGCCAGATCACGGCGGCGAAGATCCCCGCATGGGCGAGATACGAGTAACGGTCCGCCATGGCGTGCTGGCCGAGCTGGATGATGCCCGCGACCGGCGCGAGCATGATGACGAACCAGAACCATCCCACCGTCAGCCAAGGACGCGCGACCCGCTGCCGCCATGCTGCGAATGAGAGCGCGGCGAGCGCGAGTGCTGCCAGCACGGCCGGGATGATCGGGATCTCCGTGCCGCGATGCGGGTAATAGATGCCGAGATTCATCGGTACGAACGCCTTCAGGAGATACGTCATGAAAGCGAGGGCCGCGTTCCCGAGCCGGCACCAGAGCGGCATCGACTCGGTCTCGGCAATCGCGCCGATCTTTCGCTGGACGAGATAGGCGAGCGTGGCGACGCCGATTGTCAGCGCGAGGAACGGCGCCTTTTCCAGCACCAGCCGCCGTGCGTGCTGCCATCTCGTGCCTTCCCGGCCAGAGAACCGCCCGAGCGGCCACACGTCGAGCAGCAGCAGGACAAAAGGCACCGACACGGCCATCGGCTTGCCCATGTTTGCCGCTGCGAGGCTCAGGAATACCAGCGAGTAACGCGTCCAGCCCGGGCGCGCCGCATACCAGCCGTAGGCCCAGAAGGTCAGCACGGTGAAAAGCGCGTTCACCACGTCCTTGCGGGCGGAAAGCCAGAGCACGGGCTCGACGTGCATCGGGTGCAGGAGAAAAAGCGCCGCCACCAGGGCGCTTCGCGTGAGCGATTTCGTGAGGCACCGGAGCGCCCCAAAGAGGGCGAGCCCGGTGGCGAGGTGCAGGACGACGCTGGTCAGATGGTGCCCCGCCGGATCGAAACCGGACATCTCGTAGTCTGCGAGGCGGCTCAGCGAGGTCAGAGGCTGCCAGTATTCCGCGCTCGGGCTGAAGGTCGTGAGATTTGTCGTGAACGCCCATGCGAGGCCGCGGGCGCTCAGCCCGGCCTCGAGGGCGGGGTTGTGATCCACGTAGAGATTGTCGTCGAAGCAGATGAAGCCGCATTCCCGTGCCCCCGCGAAGACGAGCACAGTCGCGACGGCGAGCAGGACGCACCACAGTGGCGCCGGCCAGCGGGATCGGCACGCATCCTTCAAAGGAAGATCGTTCATGAAGCGCGGTGTCGCCGGGACGCGGGGCGGTTTTTGATGGTGGGCATGGTTGGTAGCCCGGTTGCGGGAGCAGCAAACATTCCTAGCCGCCCGTTGCCGCCTCCGTGCAGCGCTTCTTTCGATCGCCAGCCCCCGGGGGCGGCTTGCCATCGGGGCCGGGATGCGGCATCCCAGCGGGAAATGAGCGACGTCCGCCGCATCGAAGTCTATCTCGGCCCGCGCAGTTACCCGGTCTTGATTGGCGCGGGCATCCTCGGCGGGCTGGGCCCGGCTTTGCGTGCGGAGGGGCTGAAGCAAACCGACGCGTTCGTCGTGACGAATCCGGATGTCGCCGGGCATTACTTCGA
>JBEBGK010000825.1:0-2386 GCA_040081515.1 Chthoniobacteraceae bacterium | reverse complement strand
TCAGTTCGGCCTCCCGGCCCCGGGCAGTCCCGCGCCGGGAGCGGCGATTCCCGGCGCCCCGGGCCGGAAATTTGGCCGGCCGGACGGCAGGTAGTAGTGCTCTGTCGGTCGTGAGATGAGGGCATCCAGTGGAGTGCTCAGTGCGCATTGAAGAGCGAACAGCGAGGTCATTCTGCGCACTGAATACTGAGCACTGAGCACTGAACACCCAGTCGGAAAAAGCACCCGTCTGCGCCGGTTGTCGGCCCGCGGTCGGCTTGCCCCGCCAGCGCGGCCTGCTTACATGAAGCGTATGACGCTCCCCATTTCGCTCACCGCCTTCCTCGCCCTCTGCACCGCCGCCTTCGCCGCCGAGAAGTACACCATCGCGATGATCCCCAAGGGGACCACGCATGAGTTCTGGAAAAGCGTCCATGCTGGCGGGCTGCGCGCGGTCGAGGAGCTGAAGGCGCAGGGCATCAACGTCGATCTCGTGTGGAAGGGCCCGCTCAAGGAGGACGACCGCGACCAGCAGATCGCGCTCGTGGAAAATTTCACCGCGCGCAAGGTCAGCGGCATCTGCCTCGCGCCGCTCGATTCGCAGGCGCTCGTGCGGCCCGTGAATTCCGCCGTGAAGGCGAGGGTCCCCGTCGTCGTCTTCGACAGCGGCGTGAAGACCGGGCAGATCGTGAGCTACGTCGCCACGGACAATTTCAAGGGCGGCCAGCTCGGCGGCGAGGCGCTCGCGAAACAGCTCGGCGGAAAGGGCAAGGTCATCCTCCTGCGCTACATGGTCGGCTCGAACAGCACCGAGGAGCGCGAGGCCGGATTCCTCGACGCGATGAAAAAATCCCCCGGCATCCAGATCATCTCCAGCGACCAATACTCCGGCTCCACGCGCGAAAGCGCCTACGCGAAGGCGCAAAACATCCTGAACCGTTTCGGCAAGGAAGTGGACGGCATCTTCTGCCCGTGCGAGCCGGTGACGACCGCGGTGACGAAGGCCATCCGCGAAATCGGGCGCGCCGGCGGGCAGGTGAAAATCATCGGCTTCGACGCAGGCACGCAGAGCGTCGCCGATCTCGAAAAGGGCGACGTGCAGGGCCTCGTGCTGCAAAACCCAATGCGCATCGGCGGCGACGCGCTCAAGGCGCTCGTCGCGCACCTGCAAGGCAAGCCCGTCGAAAAGCGGATAGACACCGGCGTGGTCGTCGTGACGAAGGAAAACATCGCCGACCCCGCGAACGCCGAACTCCTCCACCCGCCGCTGGAGAAGTATTTGAAATGAGCGGGGAGAAGAAACCTCGCGCGTGGACTGGCATTTGGATCGCGCTGATTGTCCTCGTGGTGGTGGTCGTTTCGTTCATGTTGCCTCCGTCATCGCGCGTTCGAGAAACTCCACTCATGGCCAATTTGGATGCGCTGATGCGGGTGGGGAAGGCGCTGCAGCTATATGCGCATGACAACCAAGGGCGTCGCCCGAATACCCTTGATGAACTCGTGCCAGCGTATTGCGCTAAGGAGCTCCTCTCACATTTGTATCCTGGCCACGATGAACCGCTCAAATGGGTCTACTACCCCGGCCATACTGAGCAGGACGCGGACGAAATCGTGATTGCGACCTCACCGGTGGATCGGCGCGGCAAGTGGGTTGTCCTGCTCAACGACTTGAGTGGCCGCGTCATGTTGGACGCGGAGTTCAAGAGACTGGGAAGCAATGGTGTCTTGAGAGTGCCGACTCCATCGAAACCAGCGAACTGACCGTGTCAGACCGCCTTACACTCGACGGAGTCAAAAAATCTTTTGGCGCGACTGCCGCGCTGCGGGGCGTTTCGCTGGGCGTGTGCGAGGGCGAGGTGCATGCGCTCATCGGGGAGAATGGGGCGGGGAAGAGCACGCTCATGAAAATCCTCAGCGGCGCGCACGAGGCGGACGCGGTGCGCATCGCGCCGACCTCATTTCAACAGTCTGCCAAGATGCAAATGCCCCCGGTTGGATTGCGGTAACAGGGGCAATGGGCCCCCAACGTGGGGCCGACAATCTGTCGGCCCGTTTCCCGGAACGCGTCGCTCCGCGCGCGTTTCGTTGTGGATGAACCGCCGCGAGCGCATTCGGACGCAGCACGCCCGTCCTGCCGGGAGCGCACACCGGCGCGCGCCGCCGGAGCGATGAATCCCTTTGCGGTTTGCTTTCGCGGCGGATTCTCCGGGACAGCGGGCCGCGGGCCTTTGCGGGGCTGTCGGGGCGCTGTTCCGGGTCTTCGCGGAAGCAATTCCCACTGACCGCAACGCTTCCCATGCGCTGTAGCGCTATCCGGCCGGGACGTTTCCGGAGCCCCTCCGATGGGAAGAATTGTGCGGGCATAGTCCCCGGGAGAGTTTCGTAGCCGGTGATGGGACTTTCCGGT
>JBEBGK010000824.1:0-2389 GCA_040081515.1 Chthoniobacteraceae bacterium | reverse complement strand
CGTGAGCATCCAGGGCGGCGGCGTGCGCGAGTATGGCGCCGCCTTTCTTCCCGCGATCCATCAAGGCACAAAGCTCACCGTGCCGCTCGACAGCAAAACGCTGCCCGTCGAAAACCTGCGCAACGTTTCTGAGAACGACGCGATCCAGCGCCAGCGCATGGATTTCATCGCCCGCATGAACCGCCGTCTCGTCGGGGATCTGCGCGGCGATGCGAACATGGAAGGCATGATCCAAAACATGGAGCTCGCCGCGCGCATGCAACTCACCACGCCCGAGATCGTGGACATCTCGAAGGAAAGCAAAGCCACGCTCGACCTCTACGGAGTCGGCGGCAAGGACACGAACTCCTTCGGCCGCGCCTGCCTGCTCGCACGCAAACTCAGCGAGGCCGGCGTGCGCTTTGTGCAGGTGAGCACCGGCGGATGGGATCATCACGGCGACATCCGCGGCAACCTGCCCAAACTCTGCGCGCAGACTGATCAGCCCGTCGCCGCCTTGCTGAAGGATCTCAAATCCCGCGGCCTGCTGGAGGACACGCTCGTGCTGTGGAGCGGCGAGTTTGGTCGCACGCCATGGAGCCAGGACCTCAGCGGCAAATCGCCCATCGACAAACACGGCCGCGAACACCAGCCCGAGAGCTTTTGCAGTTGGATGGCCGGCGGCGGGATCAAAGGCGGGCTCACCTTTGGCGAGACCGACGACATGGGCTACCGAGCCGTGTCCGGCAAAGTCCACATCCACGATCTCCACGCCACGATGCTGCACCAACTCGGCCTCGATCACCTCAAGCTCACATGGCGCCACCTTGGCCGCGATTTCCGTCTCACAGACGTGTATGGCGAAGTGGTGAATGAGATCCTCGCGTGACCTGATCGCGGACAAATAGACAGAAGAATGGGGACAGAAGACTGAGCAGATTCTTCTGTCCTCGAAAGCCGGGGCTGCCATGAAGCCCGCCCGGTATCCGTCCTGGAAGGAGATCGATGCCGCAGGAAGTGCGCAAGGCCGGCATCCCGGCACGGCTTTCTGCCTTTCTTCTCCCGCCGCGCTCCGCCATGCATGCCGCCAGATGCCCGCGCGCCGTCTCCAGTTGCTGCTGTTCGTTTCCGCCTTCATCACGTTTGCGTGGTTCCACCAGGGTGGCGGGTGGAATCAGAATGCGCGCTTTGCAGAGGTGCGTGCGCTGGTGGAGCAGGGCCGCCTCGCGGTGAACGATTATCTCGTTTACCGCCCAGGCAGCGGCCGCAGGATGATCCGCGAGCACGTCGAGAATGCGGAATTCATCCGCGATGGAAAAATCCACCGTCTGTGCTGGGGCGACACGCCGTGGGACGAAACTCTCACCTCGGTAAATGGCAGGCCGGTCGATGACGGAACCCCGCTGTGCATCATCGGCTGGGACACCTGCACGGGCGACGTCGGCTACGCGCCGGATGGACATTTTCACCCGAACAAACCGCCCGGCGCCTCGCTGCTCGCCGCGGCGCCGTATTTCGTGATCCACCATGTCGAGCGATGGCTGGGACTGGATCCGGATGACTGGTGGGTGATGACCGTGAACGAATGGCTTTGCTCGCTGTTCACCGTGGGGCTGGCGTCCGCGCTGGGCGTCGTGCTCGTCTTCCGGCTCGCGGCGCAGTTCTTCCCGGGGCGGCCCGGGGCGGCGCTGGCGGCGGCGGTCACCTTCGGTTTCGGCACGACGTTCTTTCCGTTCGGCACGCTCATGTTCGATCACAATCTCGTGGGAGTGCTGCTGCTCGCGGCATTCGCGTCGGCGAGGAACGGGAGGCCGATGTCCGCCGGCGTGTGGTCGGGAATCGCCGCGGTGACGAATTACCTGGCGGCAGTGCCCGGCGCGATGTTCGGCGTGTGGATTCTCTGCAAAGGCCTGGAGCAAGGGGAGCGGAGATTGGGCGCTTCGGAAGCCCGCGAGGAAGTGCCCGCCTCCTTACGTCGTCGGCTACAGTGGCGGGATGCGGCGCGATTCGCCGTCGGGGTGCTTCCGTGTTTCGCCGCGCTGCTCGCCTACAACGTGGTCGCGTTTGGCAGCCCCTTCGCGCTGAACACCAGTTTTCAGAATCCCGCCTTCAAGGAAACGGCGCCTTCCTTTCTCGGGATGTTCACGTGGCCCTCGTGGTTTGCCGCGCTGGCGATCACCGTGTCCCCGTGGCGCGGAGTCTTCGTGCTGGCGCCCGCGCTGGTGCCTGCGATCCTCATGCTGGTGAAGGGGAGGGGGATGCAGGGACTCGCGGGAGAAAGGCGCCTCATCCTCGGCACGGCGGGCTTCTTCTTTCTGATCAATGTCTGCTTCAACGGCTTTCACGGCGGTCTCGCGGCCGGACCGCGCTACCTCGTTCCGGCGCTGCCGTTCGTGTGCATCCCGCTGGC
>JBEBGK010000823.1:0-2389 GCA_040081515.1 Chthoniobacteraceae bacterium | reverse complement strand
CACCGATTCCCCCTCGGCGAGTCCCTCCAGGATCTCCGCGTTCACACCGTCGTTGAAGCCGAGCTTCACCGCGGTCTTCTTCGCCTTCCCGTCCACGACCTTGAAGACAAAGGCGCTCGTCTTTTCCATGGCGAGCGCATCGACCGGGACGACGAGCGCGCCAACGTGTTTGTCCACCGCGATGCGGACATTCGCATACATCCCGGGACGCAGCGCGCCATCTGCATTTGGTACATCGGCTTCCACGAGCATCGTCCGCGTCGCCTCGTCGAGCGCGCCGGAGAATCGCGTGACCGCCGCATCGAATGTCTTCCCGGGGATCGCCTCGAACGCGACCTTCACCGGGAGCCCGCTGCGGATGAGGAGCGCCTCCATCTCCGGCACGCCGCACTGCGCACGCACCGTCGTGTAATCCATGAGCGTGAAAAGCGCCGCGTTCTGCGCCGCGCTCCCACTCGTTGCGGAAGGGACGAATGCTCCGTTGTCCACGAAGCGCTGCGTGATGATGCCAGGGAATGGCGCGGTGATTTTCGCGAAATCGAGGAGCGTCTTCGTGCGTTCGAGGTTTGCGCGCGCGACCTCCGCCGCCCCGCGGGCCTTGTCGAGCGCCTGCGGGAGCACGAGATCGGGCGCCTTTTTTTGCGCGTCCGTGAGACGACCGAGGTCGATCTCCGCGACCTTCACGTCGGCCTCGAACTTTTTCTGATCGGCGAGGAGTTCGGGCACCTCGAGTTCACCGAGAAGCTGATCCGCCTTCACCGTGTCGCCCTTGTCCACTGCGACTTTGGTGAGGTAACCCGCCACTTTTGCGTAGAGCGTCGCCTGCTGGTTCGCTTTCAGCGTGCCGGGGATGGCGATCCATCGGTGGATGTCCCCGCGCGTTGCGCCGGTGAGCTTTACCGGGGTGGGCTCCGCGCTGAACGCGTTTGCGGAAAGCAATGCAAGGAGTGCGATGGGTATCTTCATGGCCTGGAGGGTTGGTATTGTGGGCTCGTCTCATCATCCGGATCGAGCGAGGAACTCTTCACCTTCTTCGTGGTGAGCAGCGCGAAGACGGACGGGAGGATGAAGAGCGTCGCAACCGTCGCGGCGGCGAGTCCGCCGAGGACGGCGCGACCGAGCGGCGCAGTCTGCGCGCCGCTCCCGCCGAGACCGAGCGCCAGCGGCACCATGCCGGCGCACATGGCGAAGCTGGTCATGAGGATCGGTCTCAGGCGGCTCGATGCGCCGCTGAGCGCGGCATCGCGTGGAGACTCCCCCGCACGACGGGCGCGCTCGGCGAAGGTCACGAGCAGGATCGCATTCGCCACGGCCACGCCGATGGCCATGATGCCGCCGATGGCGCTCTGGATATTGAGCGTGGTGCCGGTGAAGCGCAGCATCAGCACGACACCAGCGAGCACGGCGGGCACGGTCGAGACGACCACGAGCGCGAGGCGCACGGATTGGAAATTGGCGGCGAGCAGGAGCGCGATGGCGAGCACGGCGACGATGAGGCCATTGCGAAAACCACCCAGCAGTTCCTCCAGCGGAACGATCTGCCCGCGAAGATTGACGTTCGTCTTAGGCGGCGGCGCGCCGACTTCCGCGATGGCCTTGCGGACCTGATTGGCGACGCTTCCGAGGTCCGCCCCCTGGATGTTGGCGGTGATGCTCACGACACGCGCCATGTTGTAGCGTTCGTACTGTCCGACGACGGTGCCCGGTGTGAGGCTGGCGACGCTGCGCAGCGCGACGCCTTTGCCGACTGGCACATTCCGGAGGTCTTCGAGGGACTTCGTTTCCGTCTGCGGCACCTGCACCTGAGCGCTGTAGCTCACGCCGGTCTTTCCGTCCGCCCAATAGATCGGAACCGTGAAGCGCGACGACATCGTCACGGGCACCAGGGCGCGGGCGACATCCCCTTCGCGAATCCCGAGGAGTCCCGCGCGCTCGCGGTTCACGTCCACATTGACCGAGGGAAAATCGAGTTCCTGCGCGATCTGCACGTCGCGGAGCGTCGGAATCGTCTTCAGTTTCGCGAGCAGCTTCTCCGCAAACGCGCGGCTGTCGGGCAGGCTCGGACCGCCCACCGCGACTTCGATCGGGGTGTTCGCGCCGAAGCTCATCACGCGAGAGACGATGTCGCTCGGCTCGAACGAAACGCGGACGCCGGGGAGTTCCGCCGCAAAAGTGGCGCGCAGCTTTTCGCGCAACTCGGGCACGTTCACCGCGCCTTTGAATTGCACGGCGAACCACGCTTCCTCCGGCCCTCCGTTCCATTGATGGATGAGATTCACCGGGTAGTTCTGCGCGTGGACTCCGACGAGGCCGAGCGTCATGCCGATATGGTCCGCACCCGCCTCGCGCTGGATCAAATCGAGCGCGCGGAGAGCCATCTTCTCAGTGA
>JBEBGK010000822.1:0-2390 GCA_040081515.1 Chthoniobacteraceae bacterium | reverse complement strand
ATGTTGTCCTTGTACTTTTTGATGACCGTGCCCTGGCTGGCGACCTTGCCGTCGAGATCCTTTTTCTGGCCCTCGAGGGTCTCCACCTTGGTGGTGAGCTCCGCCTTCACGATCTCGAGTTCCTTGTTCTTGGTTTCGAGTTCGGTCTTCTGCGCCGCCAGCGCCGCCATGCTTTCTTTCAAGGTCTTCAGATCTCCGCCCTCACCGAGAGCTGCCTTGAGTTCTGCCTTGACGTCTGCCAGGGCCTTCTCGACTTCAGCGAGCTTCATGGTGGAAGTCTGAAGGTCGGTCTTCGTCTTCGTAAGCTCGGCCTCCGTCGTGCGGAGCGACTCCTTGGTCTTCTCGAGGTCGGCCTTCGTGGTGGCGAGTTCGTCCTCGGTCGCCTTGAGCGTGTCCTCGGTCTTCTTCAGCTTCGAGCGGGTGGCCAGGAGATCCTGATGCTCAGTCGCGGCGGATGCCTGGAGTTTTTCCACGAGGGTCTTGCTCTGGAAACCGAGGAAGGTCGCGCCGAGTGCAATCAACAGGGTCAGGACGGAAAGGATTTTCGCCATAAGTTCGGGGCAGTTGGTGGATGTTCTAGGAGGGTCTTACTAGGGGGCGGATGGTGTGCAACGCAAAATTAAATCGGGCCGTGCTTTTAAGCGGCTCGATTTTTGATTGGCAAGGTCATTCCCGAAAAATTCCCGAGTTTTCATTTTGTCATCGGGGCCTCCGCGTGCAAACCTCGCCTTTCCGTCAGGGGCCATGGATTGCAGGCTGGCAAACCCCGCCAGGGCCGGAAGGCAGCAACGGTAGCCTGCCCTGCTTTGTCGTGGTCCCCTGGCGGACTTTCTTTTTTTTGGAAGGTCCGCCGGGCCGATGGTGCGGTTTGCGCTTTCCCTCGCGCCGGTAATTGACTCACTTTCCCCGCCCATGCCCCGCCGCGGCGCATTTTTCTACGCACTCCTTGTATTTCTGGCTGGCGCCTCGCTCATCCGCGAGGCGGCGCTGGGGCGTCTGGCGCGGGTGGAAGAGGCGTGGACCGCGTGGGTCGCCCGCGTCGCGTCGCCGACGTTCCCGCCGTCCCGGGTCACGCTCGTGGAGATCAATGAGGACACCATGGGCAAGCACGACTGGCCGTGGGCGCCCGATGATTTCGCGGTGTTTTTTCACGCGGTCCTCCCGTTTGAGCCGGCCGTGATTGCGCTCGGGGAGATCCTCGATTTCGACCGGAGCATCCTCGTCGAACGCGATCCGGTCTATGAACGGATGCTGAAAGATCACGTGTTGCGCACGCCGAAGCTCGTGCTCGCGGGGCGGCTCGCATGGTCGCAGGATCCGGACGTCGCCCCGGACCTCAAGCCGATGCCCGTGCTGCGCAAGGTCACGGGCGACATGGGCCGCGTGCCGGAGTTCAGCGACGTGGGCTCGTGGGCAGCCGAGGAATACCGGGTCACCACGCAACCGGGCTGGACGAATCTCCCGGATGACCTCGGCACCCGCGGCCGTTGCCCACTCATCCTGCGCTATCGCGGCCAGCCCGTGCCGGGCATCGTGCTGCAGCTCGCCATGCACGTGGAAAGGGTCACCCTCGACGAGGTGGAGGTCGTCCTCGGTTCGCATGTCACACTCGGGAACCGCCGTACGATCCCGATCGATGATGCCGGACGGATGGCCGTGAACTTCGGCGCCAGCTTTGCGCGGGTCTCGTTCGACGACCTGCTCCTGAGCCGGGAACAGCTCGATCGAAAAGAGACCCCTGTGCAGGGCCCGGAACTTTTCAAGGACCGCGTCGTGATCCTTGCGCGGACGGATCCCGACTCCAGCACCCTCACCGCGCCGGGCAACCGCCCGGTCTCGCCCGCGGAAGTCTTCGCTGCCGGGCTCGCGACACTGGGAGCGGAAAGGCAGCCCGCCCGCGTCGGCGGCTGGTTCGACTGGCTGCTCGTCGCCGTCGCATCGCTCAGCGCCCTCTGGCTGCGGAAGTGGAAGCCGCTTCTTTCCTCCATCATCATCATCACGCTCGTCGCATGCTACGTCGGCGCCGCGCTGTGGGTCTTCCGCTCGAGGCTCATCACCGTTCCGGGCCTTCTGATGGCCGGCCTCGCCGTGTGGTTGCTGCTGCTGCGTTCCGTCGCGCGGAGGATCGAGAAGGTGATCGCGTTCTAGCGGCGGCCCCGGAGCTGCGCGCGATTTTCCGAACCCGACCATGGAGCCCATTCGCTTCACGAACCTGACCGGTGCGCTGGACATCGGGGCCAACTGCTACTGCATCGAGATCGCGGGACGGCGCATCCTCCTCGACGCGGGCTATCATCCGAAGATGGCGGGAGCCGAGGGGCTGCCGCGGCTCGAACTGCTGAAGGATGGCTCCGTCGATGCGATCGTGCTTTCACACGCGCACCACGATC
>JBEBGK010000821.1:0-2394 GCA_040081515.1 Chthoniobacteraceae bacterium | reverse complement strand
GCGCAAGGCCCGTACTCGATACTCGGGTATTCCTACGGCGGCAACGTCGCGGTGGAAGTGGCGCGCGAGCTGATGCGCCAGGGACGGCAGGTCGAACTGGTCGTTGTACTGGACGCCTACGCACCCGACGCGCTGCGCAGTCCGAGCGGGCTGAACAAAGTGCTACGGCATCTGCGCATCCTGCGGCGCATGCGCTGGCACGAGGCCAAGGACTACCTGGGATCGCGCGTCCTGCGCCGCCTGGGGCTGAGGGCGGCCGAACCGGAGGCCCCGCGCCCGGTACCCGATTCCGACCTCGAGCGCCGGCTAGCGCGGGCCCAAGTCCTCGGCAAGCGCGCGTTTCTGTCCTATCGCCCGGAATCCTTTGGGGGCAGGATCGTGCTGGTGCAGGCGACGGATCTCGCGGACTGGACGGAGGTCGCGGATCCGAGCGGCACCTGCGGCTGGGGCAAGATCTGCGAGGGTGGCGTCGAACTCATCCAGATCGGATGCAAGCACCTCGATCTTTTCAAGGAGCCGAACCTCTCCGAACTCGCACAGCGCCTCAACGAAGTGCTGGAGCGGCGCGGCCCCTGAAGCCGGAGCCCTAAAGCGCCCGGTTCCGACGGCGCCGGGCGACAAAACCCATCAAGCCCAGGCCGGCGAGCAGCATGGCGTAGGTTTCGGGCTCCGGAACCGGCATGATGTAGATCTGGTCCTGGGAATTCAGCGTGTAATTCCCGGCGCCGTCCTTCTTGAGCAGGTTCAGGACGCGCACGTTGCCGATGGTGGTCCAGCTCGACGCCAGCGCCGCGTCAACCCAGGTCTTCGCCTGGCTATCGAGCGTATTGAGCTGCGCCAGCGTGAAGCTCGCACCCAATTCGCCCTCCAGGAACCAGATGGCATTCTGGAGCGAGTTCGCCTTGGCAGTGGTATGCGTGTAGCCGAGGATTCCCGGGTTGGTCATGGCCTGGGTGTATAGCCAGGCCGTTTTCGCGGAAAGGGGATCGAAATTCAGGCTGGTTTGCCCGGAGACGCCGCCATTGACGGCTCCCGTGTTGACCGCAGCAACCTTCAACGGCTGCCCGTAGCTGGAGAATGTCTCGTTGTGCTCGAGGCAGAACGTGATGAAGTCATTGTTCGAGCCGTTGATCGTCCCGCTGACGCCCTTGCCGACCACATCGGCCCAGAACTCGCCTCCGCCTGTGGTACCCGGACCGTCGTAGAGTTTGACGATGTCGCCCGCCAGCACGCTCACGGGCGCTGCGGCGGCGTGGGTCGGCACGAATGCGGCGAGCGCGAACAGCGCCGCGACGGCCAAGCCTGCTTTATTTTTCTTTTGTATCTGCACGGTGTCGGACCTTTTTTCAGTCTTCGAAGAGAAGGGCAAATCCCGCTCTTGTTCGGTTGATGGATGATGGGTTGTGGTGTCGCCAGGAGCAATGACACTTTAGAATCATTCCCGGATTTCAATTGCAAGGATTTGTCCAACCATCCGCGGAATCCCTCTCGGAGGGATAATTGCCCCGTCCCATGCCTCGGAACATCACATTGCAAAAATTTGTGGCCGCCGCCGCGGCGGCGGGATTGGCCGCATTCGCCCAGGCGGCGGAGAAAGCATCTGACGCTCCTTCGGCGTACCAGCTGCGCGCCGAGAATCCGGGCGCCTTCCGCCTCGCCTCGCCAGAGCCTGCGGCGCCCGCCAAGCCGGCGCTCCCCGACAGGCCGTATGCGGAACTGATCGACCGCGCAGCGCGCGATGCTTCACTCGATCCGGCGCTCGTCCACGCCGTAGTCCACGTCGAGTCGCGCTACAACCCGGCGGCACGCTCGCCCAAGGGCGCGCTCGGCCTGATGCAGGTGCTGCCCGAGACCGCGGCGCGCTATGGCGTGGCGGACGTGACCCGCTCGGTGAGCGTCAACCTGAGCGTCGGCACGCGCTACCTGCGCGACCTGCTGAATCTCTTCGGCGATCGGATCGAGCTCGCGCTCGCCGCCTACAACGCCGGCGAGAACGCGGTACTGCGGCACGGCGAGCGCATACCGCCGTACCGTGAAACGCAGGCCTACGTTCCGGCGGTGCTCGAAAAGTACCGCGAGTGGCGCGAGCCACCGCCTATCGTTCGCACCGTTCAGCCGCGCATTCAATACCTGCCCGGTACCATCCTCGCCCCCGCCGCCGGAGCGGGCGAACGTCCCTAGGAGGGAGTAACCGGGGGCGCCACAGTTCCGCTGTTCTCTGGGGAAGCCCTCCGCACCGGCGACAGATCAACGGCTTTCGATGACCCCCATGCGTTTCAGTTCCGCAAGAACCAGATCTGCTGACTCTTCCGGCTTCAGGGTCGAGGTGTCGATGCGAATCTCCGGCGCCTCGGGCGCCTCGTACGGCGAGTCTATACCCGGGAAGTTCTTGAT
>JBEBGK010000820.1:0-2394 GCA_040081515.1 Chthoniobacteraceae bacterium | reverse complement strand
TCCGTCGCGTGCCGTGGTGCCAGCGGGGAAAAAATCGCTGCTCAGGGAAGTTCAAAACTCTCCCA
Organism: Chthoniobacteraceae bacterium; assembly: GCA_040081515.1. Lineage (GTDB taxonomy): Bacteria > Verrucomicrobiota > Verrucomicrobiia > Chthoniobacterales > Chthoniobacteraceae > SXWH01. The sequence goes on along the minus strand of JBEBGK010000820.1, from coordinate 2,329 downwards.
CTCAATCCGGTCAATTGTTCAGCGCTTCCCTAAGCTTCCCCGCCTCCGCGAATCATGCTGGATTCCAAAGGCATCGTTCCTTTTCCAATCAACCAAAACCCCGACCGCATCATGATCCATCCACGCAGCTCCCGTCGTTCATTCATCAAAGGCATCGGCGCCATCACGGCGACGGGCATGTTCCCCAATCTCCTCCTCGCGCAGGGGGCGTCGAAAAAGATCGGCATCGCCTGCATCGGCGTGATGGGCAAGGGCGCGTCGGATGCCTCCGGCGTCGCGGAGAACAACGAGATCGTCGCCATCTGTGACGTGGACGCGAAGAACCTCGCCAAGTCCGCCGAGCGGTATCCGGCCGCGAAACAGTACAGCGATTTCCGCAAGATGCTCGACGAGGTGAAGAGCATCGAGGCCGTCACCATCAGCACGCCCGACCACGCGCATTATCCCGCCGCGATGCACGCGCTCGGCTACGGGAAGCACATCTTCATCCAGAAGCCGCTCACGAACACGCTCTGGGAATGCCGCCAGCTCCACCTCGGCGCGCGCAAGAAGGGCGTCGTCACCCAGATGGGCAACCAGGGCCACACCTACGAGGACAACCGCGTGGTGAAGGAATGGCTCGCCGCCGGTGTCATCGGCAAGGTGAAGGAAGTCCACGTCTGGACGAACCGCCCCATCTGGCCGCAGGGCAGGAGCGCCATCATCAAGCCCGACCAGAAGGCGCCCGACTATCTCGACTGGGAACACTGGCTCGCGCAGGCGCCCGATGCGCCTTACTCGGACACGATCCATCCTTTCAAATGGCGCGGCTTCCTCGAATACGGCGCGGGTGCCTTCGGCGACATGGGCTGCCATCTCATCGACGCACCGTCGATGTCGCTCGGGCTCGGCGTGCCGAATTTCGTCACTGCGACGCAGGTGGACGATCTCACCGACATCGCGTGGCCGACCGGCTCGGTCGTGAAGATGGAATTCCCCGGCATCGCGAAGCACGGCGACGTCACGTTGACTTGGTACGAGGGCAAGAAGCCCGATGGCTCGCCTTATCTCCCGGAGTTCCCGTCGATCATCGACATGGCCGAGGCGTTCAAGAACGAGAAGAATCCCGAGCGCAGCGGCGCCGTGACGCCCGGCGGCTGGATGATCATCGGCACCGAGGGCGTGATTCTCAACAAGTCCGACCAGGCGAAGGACCCGCAGATCTGGCCCTTGAAGCGGCGCGAGGAATTCCTCGCCAATCCGCCCGCGAAGACCGAGCCGCGCAGCGTCACCCCGGGAAATCCCCAGCAGGAATGGACCGAGGCGATCAAGCAGGGCAAGGAGTACCCGTGGATGAGCAACGTGGACTACGCCTGCCCGCTCACGGAGCTCACGCTCATCGGCGGACTGGCGATGCATTTCCCCGGCAAGCGGCTCGAATGGGACTCGAAGGCGCTCAAGGTCGCGAACCACGAGGCCGCGAATAGCCTGATCAAGCGCAAGGCCTACCGCGCCGGCTACGAGTACTCCGCGGCCAAGCTGTAGCGGCGCGGCGGAGCATCCGTGCGACTCGACCAGTGGCTCTGGGCCGTGCGTGTCTTCACGACGCGCACCGCCGCCGCCAGCGCGATCCGCGCGGGACACGTCCGCATCGATGACCAGCCGTGCAAGCCCGCGCGCGAGGCCCGCGCCGGGGAGATCGTCGTCGCGCGCACCGGCATCCTCACGCGCACCGTCCGGGTGATCGCCGCGCCGCCCTCGCGGGTCGGCGCGAAACTGGTCGCGCAATTTTCCGAGGATCTCACCCCGCCGGAGGAATACGCGAAGCGTCCCGAGCCAAACCTGCTGCCGCCGATGTTTCGTCCCAAGGGAACCGGCCGCCCGACCAAGCGCGACCGCCGCGAAACGGATCGCCTCGGGGAAATGTAGCGTCGCCCCCTACACCCGCGGCCCGGCGCCGAGCGGCGTCGCCGGTGTCGCCGATGGGACGCGCCCCTGCGCGACGGCGAGCTTGCAGGTCTTCAGCCGCGGCAGGACGTGCCGCGCGAAAAGCTCGCACTCATTCAGGTGCGGATATCCGGAAAAGATGAACGCGCGGATGCCCATCGCCATGTAGCGCTCGAGTTTCGCCACGATCTGATCCGGATTGCCGACGAGCGCGCCGCCGCAGCCAGAGCGCGCGCGGCCGACGCCGGTCCACAACAGCGGCTCGACGAAGCCCTCCTCGTCCGCCTGGCCGCGCATCTCCGCCTGGCGCGAGACGCCGAGCGACTTTGCGTCGAGCGAACGCCCGCGGATGGAAGCGCCGACTTCATCGTCAAGCTTCGAGACGAGCGCCCGGGCGTGGGCC
>JBEBGK010000819.1:0-2395 GCA_040081515.1 Chthoniobacteraceae bacterium | reverse complement strand
TGGCGAATGCTTTTCCCGTGTTCCCGCTGAGAATGGACCAGCCGGCAATCGTGCGTCCCGCACCCGGCGTGGCAGTGGCGGTGGCGATCAACGTGCCCGCCGACTGGCTCGATGACGCGGTGGCGAACAGTGTCTCGACCACGGGGACGGCGGCATCGAGCAGCGTGATCGTGTGCGTGCCCGGCAATGCGAGCGTGGCACCGACGGGATTCGAGATCGAGACGATGATGCTCTCCGGCTGTTCGCCGATGGCATCGGTCAATAACGTGAGCGGGATCGCCTTCATCTGCTCGCCCGCTGCAAAGGTCAGCGTGCCCGGCGTGAGCGAGTAGTCGCTGCCATTTGTCGCGGTGCCTGCGACGGAGTAATCAACGTTGATCGCCGCGGAACCCGCGGGGCGATCGAGCACGACCTGCAACAGCGGTTCGGAGCCATCCGTCTCCACACGCGTGGTCGCGGCAGTGGCGAGACGGACCGCGCGCGGCGCGGTGTCCGGCTGCGTGAGCACGATCGGCGTGCGCGCAAAGCCCGGTCCCTGCCACGCCACAGACACGTGGTCGCCGCCGCCGCCTTCCTGGTGCTGCACCTCCATGTAGTACGACTGCCCGGCGACGAGCGTGATGTTCGCCGACTTCTGCGACGAGTTCGCGTCCCAATTCTGGAACGAGGTCCATCCGCTGAGCGACGCGATCTGCACCTTGTTCGCGGCGCTCGAATTGGTGCTCAGGTAGAGGCGCGACGAGTCGTCGGACGCGACCCAAAAGTTATAGACGCCCGATGCCGGCGCGATGATCTGCCCGTTGAGACGGCGGGAAAAATTGTCGGCCACATCCTGCGGGGTCGTGAAGCCGCCGAGGTAGGCCGTGTAGTCGGGGCTGACCGTGTTCCATGTGTTGTTCGTGTAAACGGCGCCGCTGTTCCACCGCTCCTCGGTGACGAGCGCGGGAATCACGTCGTCGAAGATCGTCACAGCCACCTGGCTGCGGCCCTGCGTGAATGACGCATTGAACGGACCGAGCAACTGGAGGATCGCCGTTTCGCCAGACTCGGCGACGCCGTCATTCTTGATGCGGATGCGGATGCTTTGTGCGGTGACGCCCGGCAGAAATGTGAGCGTGCCGCCGGGGATTACCGCGTTGCCATTCGCTGCATCGACGAAGGCCCAGTCCACATCATCGCCCGTCGCGCTGCCGCCCGCGCTGTTGTAGCCGACGGTGAGCGTGTTCGGCGACGCGGCGGACAGCACGACCGGCAGATCGCGGTATTCGCCGAGCGGTCCGGGCTGCTCCGTCGTGACGATGGCGGACTGCTGAAAGCCGACGGTGAGCAGCGGAGATTCATTGTCGGCGATTTCAAACGTCGCGGACGAAGGGCGGTCCGGCCCGTAGCCTGCGCCAGCGAGCACGGTGAGTGTGACGGTCTCGGTGCCCTCGACGATCGCGTCGTCGTTGGGCGTCATCACGACGTCCACGCCGCTCTGTGTATCGGGGATCACCACGCTGCCGCTCAGCGTTTGGTAGTCCACGCCGTTCGTGGCGGTGCCGGAGATCGCGTAGTTCACAGTGAGAGCGCCCGCCGTGCCGGTGCGCGAAAAATAGAACGCGCCGGAGGCCGGCCCAGCCTCCGAGGGCGAATGATTGTAGGTGGAGACCATCACGCGATCGCCGCTGTCGTTATCCTGGATGACCGCCTCCGCCGCGGCCTCGTTGTAGATGCGGTAGTTTGCCGAAGGCGTGATTTTCACCACGACGGTCTCCGTCGACTCCGGGGTGATGTCGTTGAGGAGCGGAATGGTGAGTGCCGTGTTGTTCGAGCCGCTGACGGGCACGCTGATGGTCCCGGACAGCGCGGTGAAATCCACCCCCGAGGTCGCGGTGCCGCTCACGGTGTAGTTCACCGTGATGCTGCCCGTGCCGGTGCCGATGGAATGGAAGATGACGGTGGGATTCGCCCCGCCCTCGGTGCCGGTGGCGCCGGAACGCACATTGACGAGTGGGGTGTCGGCGTTGTCCGAAATGGTGACGGTTCCCTGGAACGGCGTGCCGATGCTGTACGCGCTGTTGAAGGTGGTCACCGCCAGCGTGACGGTCTCGGCTGGCTCGGCGACATCGTCGTTGTTAGGCGTGATGACCACCGGGGCGCTCGTGGCGCCGGAGGGGATGACGACTTCACCGGTGAGCGGCGCGTAATCGGTGCCGTGCAGTGCGCTGCCGGAAAGTCCGTAGTACACTTTCAACGCCGCCGCCGTGGTGCCCGTGCGCGTGATGAGGAACAGGCCCGAGTCGGCTCCCGATTCCGATGCCGTCGCATCTGGCACGCTGACCGTGACGACGGGCGTGTCGTCGTCCGTGATCGTGACCGTCGCCGTAGTGGCGGAGCTGTCGCGAACGTAGGC
>JBEBGK010000818.1:0-2403 GCA_040081515.1 Chthoniobacteraceae bacterium | reverse complement strand
ATGCAGATCAGGTGGTTGTGGTTCGGGTGATCGATGTAGTTCGGATCGTAGAACTTGTGGTCCCGTCCGAAATCCATCTCGCGCAGCATGCCGCTTTCGACGAGCAGCGGCAGGGTCCGGTAAACCGTGGCGCGCGAGACCGACGGGTCCACTTTTTTTGCAAGGGTGAGCAGATCCTCCGCCGTGTAATGTTCGGTGGTGCTGAAGGCAGCCTCGATGATCGCATCGCGCTGGGAGGTCTTCCGGAGTCCCTTTGACTCGAGAAATTCGTAAATGCGCTGGCGAAGTGCTGAATCCATGAAGCGGCGGACTATACGTTCGGCGCGGCGGCTGAGTCAAACCGCACCGCGCCCGTGGTTCCTTCAATGGCGCGCAGCCCACTCCGCCGTTCCGTATTTTGTTTCCGCGAGGGATTCCGCGGCAGCGAGGACGGCGGAGGAAAGTTCGGCCGCGACGACGTGTGATCCGAATGCGCCCGCAAAGCGTTCGCGGATTCGATCGGGCCCCGGAATCTCCTGCACGCTCCCCTGGATGAGGAGACCGCTCCGGGTCCGCTTCATCGCGGCGCCCGCGACTTTTCTTCCCTCGGCCAGCAGATCGAACTCGACCGGGCTTTCGAAGCAGACTCCGGTGGCCGCAGCGACCGGCTCACCGGCGAGTGCCGGCATCAACCCGGCTGAGCGGAGCACGCCTGCGACGGTTTCGTGGACGGCGCGGTAGATTTCCCGCGGACTCCGGTGCGCAAATGGATGCGCGGCGGGGACGATGATCGAGTAGGTGAGATCCGAGCCGTGCGGCACCGCGCCGCCGCCGGTCATCCGGCGGACGAACTCCCGGCCCGGCCACGCAGCCTCGATCGCGGCTATTTTGCCGAAGTATCCGAAGGAGACGGCCGGGCGCTCCCATCGGTAGAGACGCAGCACCGGCTCGCGAGCGTCGGCGAGAAGCACCTCGTCGATCGCCATGTTCAGCGCCGCCCGATGGGGCGCGGGGTCATGGATCGCGATGAGTCGCTCGAACAGCATCGCTCCCGCCTACCCGAGCGCGCGCCGTTCGTCACCGCGGAATCTTTTTTGAAATGGCATGACGTAAGATATTGCCGCGGCTCCGGTCCCGTACTAGCGTCCGCGCCGTATGGTCAAACCTGCCCTCGGAAAAGGCCTCAGCGCGCTGATCAATCCGCGTGTCGCATCGCCCACGCCACGGGCGGAGGACGGCGAACGGATCCAGATGGTCTCGCTCGATCAGATCATCCCCTCACCGTGGCAGCCGCGCTCGGAATTCCGCGATGAGAACCTCCAGGAACTCGCGGAAAGCATCCGCGAAAAGGGAATCGTCCAGCCGCTCATCGTCCGCGTGTCGGGCGAGAAGCTGGAGCTAGTGGCCGGCGAGCGACGCTGGCGGGCCGCGCAGCGGGCCGGGCTGAAGCAGGCGCCGGTGATCGTCCGGCAGGCCAGCGATCAGGACGTCCTCGAACTCGCGCTCATCGAGAATCTTCAACGCGAGGATCTGAACGCAATCGAGGAGGCGCGCGCGTTCGACCGCCTCGCGACGGAATTTCACCTCAAGCAGGAGGACATCGCGCAGAAGGTCGGGAAAAGCCGCGCGGCGGTGGCGAATTCGATGCGGCTGCTGGATCTCCACTCACAGGTGCAGACATGGATCGTCCAGGAGCGCCTGAGCGTGGGCCATGCAAAGGTCCTCCTCGGCGCGAAATCCCACGACGATCAGCTCGCCCTGGCGGAGGAATCGCTGCGGCGCGGCCTCACCGTGCGTGGAGTCGAGCGGCTGGTGGCCGATCATTTCGCCGGGAATGGCTCGCGCAAGCCGAAGCGCGGCGCCGCAAGCAGCCCGCAGCTCGAGCCGGCGATCGCCCATCTGCAAAACCGGTTGCGCCAGCACCTCGGCACGCAGGTCACGATGCATCACGGCGAGAAGAAGGGCCGCATCGAGATCGAATACTACGGCAACGACGATCTCCACCGGCTCTTGAAACTCATCGGCCTTCCCGACGAGGAATAGCCGTGCCGCTGTCGCCGGCCCGCGTCCAGATCCAGGCGGCCATCGCCGGCGTGCTCATCATGTGCGCCGCGTGTTCGCCGAAACCGCAGGCGGATGACGGCGGAGCGATGGCCATCCCGCCGCGGCTCTGGGAGGAATTCTCCGGGGCGAAGGCGTTCGAGGAAGTTGCGCGTCAGGTCGCATTCGGTCCGCGTCCATCGGGCTCCGCCGCGATCGAGAAGGCGCGGGATCATATTGCCGCGACGCTCGGGAAGAATGGATGGGAGGTGGAACGGCAGGAATTCGAGGTGGCACCCGTTCCCGGCCAGGGCGGGATTCGCTTCGTGAATCTCGTCGCGCGTTTTTCCGCCGGGACCGCGAAGCCCGTGCCTCGCAACACGC
>JBEBGK010000817.1:0-2404 GCA_040081515.1 Chthoniobacteraceae bacterium | reverse complement strand
CCACCACCGGCTAATCTCTTTTGTCCCTCCGGGACAGGCATCCCTCATACTTGAGTGCGAAACGGCCCACGCAGGCTCATCCCTCACGCACCTTCCCTTTCATCATCCGGCAGCGGTCGCTGCAAAATTTCACCTCGTCCCACACCCGTTCCCATTTCTTGCGCCACGTGAATGGGCGTCCGCAGGTGGCGCAGACTTTTTCCGGCAGATGCTGTTTCTTCAGGCCTTTCATGAATCTTCGGCGGCGGGCGGCTGTTGCTCGTTCAGCTTCTTGAGCGAATCGAGATATGCGTTTTTCGGCGCGGGTTTCGCGGGGCGCTTCTCGGTTTGCAGCATCTTCTCTACGCGTCCGCTGCTCTCGGAAATCAGCTCGGCGATGAGGGGCGCCTCGGGGAGGTTCTTCCAATATTTCTTCGGCATCTCGGACTGCATCGCACGCACTTTGAGTCGCGCGGGATTGAAGATGCTGCGGTAATAGGTGCGCCAGAGGTCGTCGAGCGCGTCGTCATTGGGTGCGGCGCTGCGGGGCAGGCCGGGGGTGAAATGCAGCGCGCGGCCGTCCCAATGCGCGCATTCGTGCGGCGTGAGAATCGACCAGTCCATGCCGGCGAAGCGCCTTTCAAAAAAGCCCGCGGCCAGTCGCACGATGCGGTGCTCGGGCTCGAACCACGCGACGAATTGCTCGCGGCCCGTGGTCTCGTCCGTGGCCACGAGGCGGAAGCGGACGAAGGCATGCATCTTGTGAATGTCGCGGCCGATGGCTTTGCACCATTGCGCAAGCTGGCGCACGTCGCGGTCCGTGGGCACGGCGAGGAGATGCCGTTCGCCGCCGTGCGTGAGACGCCAGAGCACGCGGTAGAGCACGCCCCAGCGGCGAGCGTCGCTGTGAGCGGAGACGCTGCGGGCGATGTCAAGAAATGCGGGCGGCACTTTCGGCACCGCGCCGCGCGGGGCGGCATCGTCGGTCGTGGCGAAAAGAGCGGGTTCCTGCGCGTCGTCCGACCACAGCACTTCATCGGGCGGCACGCGCAGGCGCAGCAGGTCGGCGAGCCGCAGCCGCGTATAGCGGCGCGCACCGAGGATGCGCTCCACATTGCGCACACCGAGTCCCGGCACGCGGAGCAGGATTTCGCGCGAAGCCTTGTTGATGTCGGCAGGGAAAGTGGCGCGGTTCCGCAGCGCCCACGCGAGCTTGGGGTCGAGTTGCAGGTCGAGATTTGGCGCGGTGTCGGTGGTGATTTCATCCACCTTGAATCCATAGAAGCGCAGCAGCCAGTCCGCCTGATAAAGCCGGTGCTCCCGCACCAGCGGCGGCGGCTTGATGGGCAGCAGCGACGACGGCTCCGGGATCGGACTGAACCCCGAGTAATACACGCGTCGCAGCCGGTAATCGCCGTAGAGCACATCCGCGCGCCGCAGGATGGTCGCGTCCGTGGAATCATCTGCGCCGACGAGCATCTGCGTGCTCTGCCCGGTGGCAAAGGGCGGCGGCTTCGGCGCGCCCGGCTGGCGCTTTTCCGCGAAGCGTTCGTCGATTTTTCCCCGGATGTGACCCATCGCATCCTGCGTGCGCGCGAGGTTTTTTTCCGGCGCAAGCTTCGCGAGCCCCTGCTGCGTGGGCAGCTCGATATTGATGCTGATGCGGTCCGCGTAGCGCCCCGCCATTTCGATGAGCGCGGGCGACGCCTCGGGAATCGTCTTCAGGTGGATGTAGCCGCGAAAGTGATGCTCCTCGCGCAGCTTCCGCGCGACCGCGATGACCAGCTCCATCGTGTAGTCCGCACTGCGGATGATGCCGCTGCTCAGGAACAAGCCCTCGATGTAGTTCCGCTTGTAGAAATCGAGCGTCAGCCGCACCACCTCATCCGGCGTGAAACGGGCGCGCTGCACATTGCTCGAGCGGCGATTGATGCAGTAGTGGCAGTCGTAAAGGCACGCATTTGTGAGCAGCACCTTCAGTAGCGAAATGCAGCGCCCATCCGGCGCATACGAGTGGCAGATGCCCGCGCCGCCCGTGGAGCCCACGCCCGCACTGCCGCGCGAATCCTTCCGCGCCGCGCCGCTGCTCGCGCACGAAGCATCATACTTCGCCGCGTCGGCGAGGATTTCGAGTTTGTGCTGCAGGTCCATATCGTCGCGCGAACGCTACACGGTTTTCACCCGCTCCAGTGGGAAAATGGTGACGTCAACTCCGCGCGACATGATGACGTGGTCAGGCGCGCGCCCCGTGGGAGCGAAGCCATCGAGCGGCAGCAGATTCTCATCCCACGCCATCACCTCCGCGCGGCACAGCGGATACGGCTCGTGGAAAACCGCACCGCGCCGCAGACCATCGGGCGCGCTGGAATAAAGCCGGTACCGCTCGACGAGAAAAAACTCCAGCGACAAAAAGAGGCTCCTGATC
>JBEBGK010000816.1:0-2405 GCA_040081515.1 Chthoniobacteraceae bacterium | reverse complement strand
CCCCGCTTCCACGACAGAAAGCCAAGGAGCTCATCCGCGAATTCTGCCTCTCGCCCACGCTCCGCATCGCCGTGACCGTGGACATGATCGCCACCGGCACCGACATCAAGCCGCTCGAAGTCCTCATCTTCCTCCGCGACGTCCGCAGCCGCGTCTATTTCGAGCAGATGAAAGGCCGCGGCACCCGCGTGCTCTCCTCCACCGACCTGCAATCCGTCTCCGGCGAAGATGCCCGCGCCAAGACCCGTTTCGTCATCGTGGATGCCGTGGGCGTGTGCGAGAGCGACAAGACCGAGTCCCGCCCACTCGACCGCCAGCCTACCGTGCCGCTCAAGACGCTGCTCCAGCGCGTCCTCTTCCCCGGTGGCCGCGATGAAGACACCCTCACCACGCTGGCCGCACGCCTCGCCCGGCTCGACCGCGAGCTCGAACCCGCACAGCGCCAGCAAATCGTCACCGCCTCCGGAGGCCACACTCCCGCCACGCTGGCCGGTGCGCTCCTCCGCGCCTTCGATCCTGACGAAGTGGAAGCGGCGTCCCGCCGCTTATTCGAGTCCGAAGAACAAGAACGTATCGAGACCCTAGCCACATTCTTCGACCCAGACGCACCCATCACCATCACCGAAGCCAACCTCCCGCACTGGAAGCAGGACGGAGTCACCTACTTCGTCACCTTCCGCATGGTGGACTCGCTCCCACAGGAAAGGATTCAGCAATGGATGACGGACCGCGATCACTGGCTTGCCGCGCATCCCGAGCCACTGTCCGAGCTGGACAAAAAGGAATACCACACGCGTTTCTCTGCCTGTCTGGAAGACTGGCTGGATCAAGGGTCCGGATCGAACGCGCTCGCGTTGGACGAATGCAAAACCATCGTCGCCGATGCCCTCCGCCATTTCGACGGCCAGCGCTACAAGCTCGGCGAGTTCGTCGTCGCCTCGAATCACGTCCATGTCATCGTCACTCCTCTGCCGGGCAACGATCTCAGCGAGATCCTCCATTCCTGGAAAAGCTTCACGGCAAAAGAGATCATCAAAGTGGAAGCAGCGTCCCGCCGCTTGCAGCCGTGGTGGGACAAACTCCACGAGCGCCGCCTGGCCACCGCTGCAAAAGAAAGCCCATCCAAGTATTCCACCATCACCTTCCAACGTCCTGTATGGCAGAAGGAATCCTTCGATCACATCGTCCGCTCCCCAGCGTCGCTGATGAAATTCGAGCAATACATCCGGAATCATGGTGGAAGCGGCGTCTCGCCGCTTACCTCTGACGACGCAGAACAAAAGCGGCGGGACGCCGCTTCCACTCTCCTCATCGCCACCGCCTGCGCCCCGTTCGACAAACCCGCGCTCCGCCAGACCCTCGAAACGCTCAAGCAGGAAACCGAGCAAGCCCTCGACATCTACACCCCCGACGAAGTGATCGAGCAGGGCTTCGACGCCGCCGCCAAGGCGAAAGCCGCCGGCCTCGTCCAGGCCTTCCGCGATTACCTCGCGCAGAACCAGGCCCAGATCGACGCCCTGCAAATCCTCTACAGCCGCCCATTCAAACAGCGCCTCACCGAGCCCATGCTCAAGGAACTGGAAAAGAAACTCCGCGACACCCACGCCACCTGGACCGAGGACCGCCTCTGGGACGCCTTCGCCGTCACCGCTCCTGGCAAGGTGAAAGGGCGCTCCCAAGCCGGACGCTTCGCCGACCTCGTCGCCCTCGTCCGCTTCGCCTTGGAACAACAGCCCGTCCTCGCCCCCTTCGCCGACTCCGTGAGCGAGCGCTTCCACGAATGGCTCATGGACAAAGCCAAGGCCGGTGCCGTCTTCACCCCCGAGCAACTCGCGTGGCTCGGCCTCATCCGCGACCACATCGCCACCAGCCTGAGCATCGACCCCGAGGATTTCGAATACACGCCCTTCGGCGAGCGCGGCGGCCTCGGCAAAGCGCATCAACTCTTCGGCGAGCAACTGCCTAAGTTGCTCGATGAACTCAACGAGGTCCTCGCGGCATGAGCGCGAACCCCGACACCGCAGCCCCAACGGGGCGAAAGAAATTAGCCCAGGGCAAGGAGCGCAGCGACGCCGCCCTGGGTAACGATTCCCCAAACACCTCGAGCCCTGAAGGGGCGAAAGAAGGCAGCAACTCCAGTTCAGTTTCAAATGACGGAAAGAACCGCAAACTATGGCCGCTCCCGGCGACATGGAGTTGGTCAACTATTGGCCAAGTGACAGAAGTAATTCGTGGCGCTTCGCCTCGACCGAAAGGCGACCCGCGCTATTTCGGCGGACCAATTCCTTGGATTTCGATTGCAGATTTGACGCGGCAGCCGGGAAAATATCTGCACCACACACGCGAGGGAGTTACAAAAGCAGGCGCGGAGTTGAGTCGTTTGATTCCTGCCGGCGAGATTATTC
>JBEBGK010000815.1:0-2410 GCA_040081515.1 Chthoniobacteraceae bacterium | reverse complement strand
CCGCCAGCTACCGGCTGCACGAGCTGTGGGTGAAGCTGAGCGGCAGCAAATGGGCCGCGACCCTGCTCAACATGCAGGCGGTCAAACAGGCGCCGCAATTGCAGATGGCCATCGAGCAATGGAAGAGCGCGCCCCAGGCGCAGATGGCGAAGAACCTCCTCGAGGCGCTGCTCGGCACGGAACTCGTCGTCGCCCAGCCGGCTGGCTTCACCGCGAAGTTCATGCCGTGGGTGGATCTCATCGGCGAGGCCCAGGCGGTCAACTTTCAACGGCAGATGATGACCGCCATGAGCGGCGGCAAGCAGCCGGATTCTGAAAAGCTGTTCCGCGATGCGGCGCCCGAGTTGATCCCGGCGCTCATGAAGTGCGACATCCCGCCGGTCTTTTTTGCGTTCAAGGCGGCGAAGGCAAAGGCGGACATCAACGCGATGCTCGGCCAGTTCGTCACGCAGATGAGCGCGCAGTCCCCTCCCGGGGTCGAGTTCGCGCCGTTCAAGCTCGCGGACAAATATGATTTCCAGTCCGTCACGGTCCACGCGAACAAGCTCATGGCCGCGTTCCAGGAGGCACGGCTCCAGTTGCAGTTGAAGAACCTGCTCGGCGACGAGGAGAAGGCCAATGAGGCGATGAAGGCCCTGCGCGGCAAGCGGGCTGAGCTCGCGTGGGGATGGGTGGATGAATACCTGATCGTCTCGCTCGGGACTGACCACAGCCACCTGAAGCTCGCGACCGGCGATGCCGACAGCGCGCTCGCCATCCCCGTGGTCGCCCGGCGGGGTACGGAATTCCTCGGCAAGAACCCGACGGGACTCAGTTACGGAAGCGCGGCGATGTTCGAGAAGCTCTATCCTCCGATGGAATTCGCCGAGAGCTTCGACGCCCTGACCGAGGAGCTGCAGGGCTTGATCAAGCCCGACCAGCTCGCTGCGATGCGTGCCGACGTGAAGCGGCTCGAGGGCAAGGCGCAGGACATCTTCAACACAAAATATGACCCCGCGGTCGCCGTGGAATTCTGGGATGGCGGCATTCGCGGCGAATCATTTGGCGGCGCCCGCCAGACCGGGCTGGACTCGAGCAAGCCGCTCGCATTTTCCAGCTTCCTCTCGCCCTCGACGCTGCTGCTGGTCACCGGGCGCACCAATCCCGCCACGTCGGCAAAGATGGCCGATTTGATCGAGGAAGGCGCGGCCACCCTCTGGGGCTGGTATGAGAAATACGGACGCACGATGGTTCCCGAGGATGAGCGGCAGGGCGCCGCGATGATCGAGGCGCTCGCCGTCCCCATCGTGAAGGATTTCTGGAAGGCGTGCAGGCAGCTCAGCAAGGCCCTCGGAAACGAGTCCGCGCTCCTTGTCGATCTCGCCGGGGCGATGCCCAGGCTCCCGGACGTGCCACCGATGCTCGCCGACGGAAAGATCCCACGCGTCGCACTCGTCTGGGAACTCAAGGACCGGGCCGCCGTGAGCGAGGCGTGGAGCGGCTTTGACAAGATCATCAAGCAACTCTCCGCGTTCATCCCGCAGGGGGCGGGCGGACCCGCCATCCCCGAACCGCAGATGAAGAAGGAAGGCGACGTGGAGGTCCATTTCGTTCCCCTCCCGATACCGACGGATGATCTCCTTCCGCACATCGCGATCACGAAGGACCGCTGGATGTTCAGCACCTCGCCCAGCCTCAGCAAGGAGGTCGCCGCCAGGCCCGCCGCCACCGGAGGCGCCCCGACCGGCAGCGAAGTCCGGATGCAATTCCCGGCGCTGTGCGATCTCGGCGACGCGTGGCTGAAGGTGATCGACAAGGACCCGAAGGCCTTCTTCAACAGCGGCAGCGACGCGAAGCAGTATCAGGAAAAAATGCGCGCCATCTTCGCCGATGCGCTCACGCTGATGCGCAGCCTCCGCTCCATCGAATGGCGAGTGTTCGAGGAAGCCGGCCAGACCAGGAACAGCACCTTCCTCAAGCTCGAGGACGTGAAGTAACCCGGGCGGCCTGCGGTTCAGTAACGCAGGACGCGCGCCAGGAAGTCGCGGCATTGCGCCGATTGCGGCGCTTCAAACAGGTCCGCAGGCGCCCCGCGCTCGATGATCCTGCCTTCCGCGAGAAGGGCGACGGTGTCGCCGACCCGGCGTGCGAAGCCCATCTCGTGCGTCACCAGCACGAAGTCGCGGCCCTCGGTCTTCAGCTCCTCGATCAGTTCGAGGACTTCCGCCGTCATCTCGGGATCGAGCGCCGAGGTCGGCTCGTCCAGCAGCAAGAGCCGGGGCTGCGCCGCGATTGCTCGCGCGATTGCGACGCGCTGCTTCTGGCCGCCGGAAAGTTCCGCCGGTTTCTTCCCCGCGTGTTCGTCGAGGCGGAATCGCCGGAGCGTTCCCATCGCGGTTTCCCGCGCCAGCTCCGCGCCCTGCCCATGCAC
>JBEBGK010000814.1:0-2416 GCA_040081515.1 Chthoniobacteraceae bacterium | reverse complement strand
ATGGTGGCCGACGCGGCGGCGCTTGGATGCGATGCATTCGTCACCGGCGAGGGGCCGCATCACACATTCACGCTCGCGGAGGAACTCGGCGTGAATCTTTTTTATGGCGGACATTACGCGACGGAGACCTTCGGCGTGAAAGCGCTCGCGCAGCACGTCGCGCGGAAGTTCCGGCTGAAATCGGAATTCATCGACCACCCCACCGGGCTGTAGCGGCGGCCCGTTGCCCGCCGGAAGGCTGCCGCGTGTTACCCGCGCAGCGAAGCGACCAAATCCTGGAGCAGAGGCGCCAGAGGCTGCGAAGTCGTTACGGACCGCCAGTGGACGCCCATCGCCTCGCACATCTCGCGCAACTCCTCGCGCCACGCATGCACCGCGCTGGCGTACTGGTCACGGATCGATTCGACGGCGGTCTTCACGAACGCTCCGCTCTCCGGATCGACGAATTCGAAATCGCCTTCCGGAGGCAGCTCCACCTCGATCGGCGCGAGCACCTGCACCGCGATGACTTCGTGCCCGATCTCCCTGAGCGCCGCGAGCTCGGGGCGCAACGTCCCGGTGGTTCCGACGAAATCCGACAGGACGATGATCACGCCACGCTGGTGGCACGACGCCGCGACTTCGCCCAGCGCCGCGCCGAGGTCGCCGGTCTCCGCGGGTGCGTGCAGCTCCAATGCGGCGAGGATGTCCTGAAATTGCGTGGAGGCCGCCCGTGCAGGCAGCGCCTCGACCACGGCGCTTCGCATCACCCGCAGGCCGACAGGATCGCGTCCGCGCAGCGCGAGGAAGGCGAGCGCCGCAGCCACGCGTGCGGCATAGCGGGATTTCGTCACCGGCGCCCCGGTGCGCATCGACGCGGAAGCATCGAGCACGAGCTGCACGGGCATGGTCGCTTCCGCAAAGGCTTCCTTCACGTAGAACCGGTGCGTGCGCCCGTAGAGTCTCCAATTGATTTGTCGCAGATCGTCGCCAAGACGATAGTCGCGGTGCTGGGCGAATTCCGATCCCGGCCCCACTTTCGCGCCGCGATGGCTGCCGATGAGCACCGCATCGACGAGCGCCCGCGTGGAGAGTTCCAGGTCGTCGATGGCGAGGAAGATCTCCGGGTCCGTCAATCCGGCGGTCGCGGCTGCGGGAAGGGGGACACTCATCTCAGCCCCGCATTTCTTCGGGCACCTTGGCGACGATCTCCGCGGCGATATGGTCCGTGGTGATCTTCTCCGCACGCGCCCGGTAGTTCAGCACGAGCCGATGCCGGAAGACCGGTGGGACCAGTGCGCGGATGTCCGCAAAATCCACGCTCAGCCGGCCGTGGAGGAGGGCGTGCGCCTTCGCGCCCAGCACCAGGTACTGCGACGCCCGCGGGCTTACGCCGAAGGTCACAAACTGGGTGACGAGCGGCGACACGGGTGCGGAGCCGCCATCGGGCCGCGTCGCCGCGCCGAGCCGCACCGCGTAGTTCACGACGTCGTCGGCGATCGGCACCGTGCGCACGAGTTTCTGGAACTCCAGAATCTCGGCGACGGAGAGCACGCACTGCGGCGCGGCGGGTTCCGCAGCCGTGGTGGTGCGGGCGATTTCCGCCTCCTGCCTGGCGTCGGGGTAGCCCACGCGCACGCAGAACATGAAGCGGTCGAGTTGCGCCTCGGGCAGCGGATAGGTGCCCTCATGCTCGATCGGATTCTGCGTCGCGACGACAAGGAAGGGGCGCTTGAGCTTGAAGGTCTGCCGCCCGGCGGTGACTTCGCGTTCCTGCATCGCCTGAAGCAGCGCGGACTGCGTCTTCGGCGCCGTGCGATTGATCTCATCCGCGAGCAGGAAGTTCGCGAAGATCGGGCCGGGGACGAAGCTGCGGACCTGCCGTCCCGTGGCTGGATCTTCCTCGATGTAGTCGCTGCCGGTGATGTCGCCGGGCATGAGGTCCGGGGTGAACTGGATGCGGTGGAATTCGAGGTCGAGCACGCGGGCGAGGGTCGCCGCCATCAGCGTCTTGCCCACTCCCGGCATGCCGAGGAGCAGCACGTGGCCTTCGCACAGGAGCGCGACGAGCAGCAGTTCGAGCGTGTCCTTTTGCCCGACGACGATCTTCGCTAATTCGATGTCGAGGCGCTGGCGGGCTTGGGTGAGACGGGAGGCGGGTTCGTGTGACATGAGGTGTGCGGGTTGGAGGTGGGAGGAAAAATCAGCGCTCTTTGGCGGGCGCGGGCCGGGAGACAGTCAGGCCGATGCCCGCGGCGGCGGCCGCATCCGCGGGAGTCGGTCGCGTGGTGGCGCGGGTGTCGCCGTTGGCGTCGAGGCTGGGAGTCTCCATCTGCACGTAGCCGCGACGCTCGTAGCTCATGGCGACGCCGGTGCGGCAGGCTTCGAAGATCTCCAGCAGCGTCACGACTCCGTCGCCATCGGCGTCGGTTCCGGA
>JBEBGK010000077.1:0-9334 GCA_040081515.1 Chthoniobacteraceae bacterium | reverse complement strand
TCGTCGGCAAAGGATCGCCCGGCGCGGAGCCCTTCCTCAGCCTCGCCAAAATGCTCGACCTCACCGTGAAGGCGAAGGTCGGCGGGCAGAAATTCGACGGCGTGGACCTTTTCCTTTTCGACCCGCACATCAACATCGACCTGCCCGAGGATGACGTGCGCCGCGTTGCCGACAAAATCGCGGGCCTCGGCCTCGCCGTCGGCTCGCTCGTCGCGCCCGTGTGGCCCGGCACCGTGGGCGACAGCGCGATGGGCGGCCCCGATCAGCGCGCGAAATTCGTGCTCGCGGTGAAGAAGGCCTGCCGCATCGCCCGCATCCTCAATGCGCACGGCGTCCGCCAGTATGGCATCATCCGCATCGACGCCGCCGACGGCCCGTCGCACTGGGCGAAGAGCCCCGCGGCGAACACGAGGAAAATCGCCGCGACCTTCCGAGAAGCCGGCGTGATCGCCGCCGCGCACGGCGAACGCCTCGCCGCCGAGGGCGAGGTCTGCTGGGCGGGAATGCACTCGTGGAAAAACATGGTGAATCTCCTCGAGACCACCGACATGCCCGGTACCGTCGGCTTCCAGTGCGATCTCGCGCACACCTATCTCTATCTGCTCGGCGTGAACGAGCCGAAGCATGCGCTGCTGAAGAAGGGCTACACGCCGAAGCAATTCGACGCCGCCTACACGAAGATGACCGACGCGCTGCGCCCGTGGACGATTGATTTCCACGTCGCGCAAAACGACGGCACCGTCCACGGCACCGCCGACGATCCGAAGGGCAAGCTCGATATCGCGAAATGCTCCGGCTACTGGCTCAAGGGCGCGGCGGACCGGGGCATCCGGCACATCTGCTGGGACGGCTGCATGTTCCCGAACGCCACGCTCGAGAAGCAGGCGACATGGAACACGATCCTCGCCGCGATGATCAAAGTGCGCGACGCCCACGGCTGGAGCTGAGCGGAATTTTCCCTTTCTGCGAAGAAACGCCCGCCTTCACCGGCGGGCGTTTTTTTCCACTCGTTTGCGGGGCGAGCCGGGTCCACTTTCCGGCCATGCGCTACTCCCTCCCGCTTTCCCTGTGCGCGATTGCCGCGCTTCATGCCGAACCCGCCCCGGTGATCACCGATGTCGATGTGCAACCGCTGGCTGCGCAGGCGCGGCGGGTGTTGGAGGCGGCGGAGTTTCTCGGGGAGCCGTTTTCGCCGGAGCAGGCACGGGCGGTCGAGGAGGCGGCTGCGCTTCGGGACGTGGCCAAGATCCAAGCGGTGCTCGATTCGCGCGTGATGTTTGCGGTGACCATCAATCCCGAGATGCGCGTGAAGGCGGTGCAGGGGCCGGCGAAACCGGAACTGGTGGGCGAGGGGTGGCGGCTGTTTCTGGTGAAGGTCTTGAATGAAGCGGGCACGACCGCGCCGTTGCGCGTGCGGAGTCCGCAGGGGCAGCAGGTGTACTCCGGGACCGGCATCCCGGCGGGAGCGAAGCCGAAGGATCCCGGCCAGCCGCCGATCGGCGAGCGATGGCTGGACTTGGAGCTTTTCACCAAGCCGCCGATGAAGCCCGCGCTGAGCGGGCTCGCGGTGGAGTACGTGCTCGTCTCGCTCTACAGCCGCGATTCGGGGAAGCGGGAGGCGCGTTTTTCCTTCGATGTCGGGCAGGGCACGCAGGATCTCGGCTTTCGCAGCGATTGCGATGTGCTCTTCCAGTGCCGGACGGCGCGGGAGATCACGCTGCGGGTGCGCGATGAGCATGGAAAGCCGACGACCGGCGCCTTTCTCATCCGCGATCGCGGGGAGCGTGTTTACCCCTCGCAGGCGAAGCGGCTCGCGCCGGATTTCTGGTTTCACCCGCAGATCTATCGCGCGGATGGCGAGAGCGTCCGGCTGCCGGATGGCGACTACACGATCGAATTCTCGCGCGGTCCGGAGTCGCTGCCGGAGACGCGGAAGGTGAGCGTGAATGCCTCGACTCGCGAACTCGCATTCCAGGTGCGCCGCTGGGTGGACGCGGCGCAGTTCGGCTGGTGGAGCGGCGACCATCACATTCACGCCGCGGGCTGCAAACATTACTCGAACCCAAGCGAAGGCGTGCTCGCGCCCGACATGGCGCGGCATTGCAAGGGCGAGGACTTGAAGGTCGGCGCGAACCTCACGTGGGGGCCGTGCTTCGACTATCAGAAGCAGTTCTTCACGGGAAAGGAGGATGCCGTTTCGCAGTGGCCGTACTTGCTCCGCTACGACGTGGAGGTGAGCGGCTTCGGCTCGCACAAGAGCGGGCATCTCTGCCTGCTGCTGCTCCGCGAGCAGATGTATCCCGGCGGCGATTCCATCGCGCATTGGCCGACGCTCGGGCTGAACACGCTGCGCTGGGCGAAAAAGCAGGGCGCCGTGTGCGGTCCCGCGCACAGCGGATGGGGCCTCGCGCAGAGCGAGACTTCGCTGCCGACTTACGAGGTGCCGAAGTTCGACGGCATCGGCGCGTGCGAATACATCGTGGACGTCACGCACGAGGTGCCGGGTCCCGATGGGAAGCTGGTGCCCGCGGTGGATTTCATGAGCACCGTGGACACGCCGGCGGTCTGGGAGCTGAACACGTGGTATCACACGCTGAACGCCGGCTTCCGCACGCGCATCAGCGGGGAGACCGACTTCCCGTGCATCTACGGCGAGCGCGTGGGGCTCGGGCGCAGCTACGTGAAACTGCCCGGCAAATTCACCTACGAGGACTGGTGCGAGGGCATCCGCGCCGGCCGCGCCTATGTGGGCGACGGGCGTTCGCATCTCATCGATTTCAAAGTGAACGCAGTCGCTGTCGGCGAACCCGCCGCCGCGGGCGCCGCGCCGAGCGAACTGCGGGTCGCGTCCTCCACGACGCTGGAGATCACGGCGAAGGTCGCCGCATTTCTCCCCGAGAAGCTCGATCCGAAGATTCGCGGCTTGGGCAAAGTGACTCCGCCCTCGGGCAGGCCGGAGGATAAACCGTACTGGCACATCGAGCGCGCCCGGATTGCTGAGACCCGGGAAGTGCCGGTCGAGGTGATCGTGAACGGCAACTCCGTCGCGCGGCGAACCATCGTCGCCGACGGGACGATGCGCGATGTGCAGTTCACCGTGCCGTGCGAGCGGAGCAGTTGGGTCGCGCTCCGCATCCTTCCGAGTTCGCACACGAATCCGGTCTTCGTCCTCGTCGGCGGGCGCCCTGTCCGCCCCTCGCGGCGCAGCGTCGAATGGTGCCTGAAAGCGGTGGACCAGTGCTGGTCGCAAAAGGAGAAAACCTACCTGCCCGCCGAGCACGCGGACGCCGTGGCGGCATACGAGCACGCTCGAAAGACCTACCGCGCGCGCCTCGCGGAGTCGGACATGCCGTAGCCGGCCGCTTGGCGGGATTGCAGCCTGATGAAGAGGCTTTCTTCTCTTACTCGTTGGCATGCTCATGCTCCCCGCACCTGCTCAAAAAAAGGGAGCATGAACATGAGCAGGACAAAGAGGTAAGAACCGTCCGCCGCAGGTTACTCGACAGGCTCGGATGGCGTGTGCGGGCAGGGGACTAATTTCAGCGGGCGACGCGGATTGGTCCATTGTCCATGCAGCCACTCCACCCAGGAACAGGAACAACGAGGCGGGATATCCTCCGATCGAGCGCGATGGGTCTGCTCGGTCTCGGGCTGAATCGCCTCGGGCTGCTGAATGCGGCGGCGGCACCCGCATCGAAAGGCAGGGCGAAAGCGGTCATCCTGATTTTCAACGGCGGCGCTCCGAGCCATCTCGATCTGTGGGATCCGAAGCCGGACGCTCCCTCCGAGATCCGGGGGACATTTTCGCCAATCCCCACCAACGTGCCGGGGATTCACATCTCGGAACTGCTCCCGCGCATGGCGAAGCGGATGGACAAGCTCGCGCTGATCCGGTCCGTCTTTCACACGCACAGCAGTCACAACAGCGGCATGTACTGGTCCACGGCGGGCCGCCCGTATCCGATCGACAGCACGCTGATCAATCCGAGCCGTGCCGATCTCCCGTGCTTCGGCACGCTCGTGGGATGGCTCGCGCAACGCGATGGATTCACCGGCGGAGTGCCACCCTATGTGATCACGCCGTTCCCGCATTGCGACAGCAAGGCCTACATTACCCCCGGCCAGTACGGCGGGTGCCTGGGCGCGCGCTACGATCCTTTCGTGCTGGACGACGACCCCAACGCGGCGGATTTCCGGGTGAGGAACATGGGGCTGGATCCGAATGTGAGTCCGGCGCGGTTTGGGGACCGCGTCGAACTCCTCGAGAGTCTCTCGGCTTCATCGCGGAACATTGTGTCGCTGCAGGCTGCGGAGACTGATGTTTTCAAGCAACAGGCAGTGTCGCTCCTCCAGTCCGGCAGGGCGGCGGAGGCATTCGATCTCTCGAAGGAATCCGATGCCACACGGGAGCGATTCGGACGGCACACGTGGGGGCAGTCCCATTTGCTGGCGCGCCGGCTTGTCGAGGCCGGCACGCGCTTCGTGACCACGGTGAACGGGCCGAGCATCACGTGGGACACTCACAAGGACAACTTCGCGGCGCTGAAAAACCGGCTCGTCCCGCCGATGGAGCAGGCGTACGCGGCGCTGCTCGATGATCTCGATGAACGCGGCCTGCTCGATACGACGCTCGTGATTTGGATGGGAGAATTCGGGCGCACGCCGAAGATCAATACGGACGCCGGCCGCGACCACTGGCCGGGATGCTACAGCGTCCTCCTCGCAGGCGGCGGAATCCGGGGTGGACAAGTGATCGGCGCATCGGACGCCATCGGAGCCTATCCAAAGGAGCGCCCCACCACTCCGGCGGAAATCCACGCGACGGTGTTTGCGGCGCTGGGCTACGATGTTCGCCACATCCACTATCAGTCGACCGACGGTCGTCCCATCGCATTGACCGATGGAACGCCGATGCGGGAATTGATCTGACGGCCTGTCGTGCTCCCCGATCGAGGTGGGGGACAGCGGGGCATCTGGTAGCCTGAGCCGCTGCGAAATGCCCGGGTTCCGGGATTCCGCGGAGCATTTTGACCACCGACGATGCAATCTTCCCGGCCTTGATGCTGAAAGCCCGAGGCAGGCTCCCGGAGGCCATTCCCACGCGGCGGATAGGGGTGGTCGCCCGAGAATGATAAGCTCCATAACAAATCTATTGACCAGATTTGTAGTCATAACAATACTCGGCCGCGTTGCTGACTTCTGTCCGCCATCCAATCCACCGGCGGTCAGACCGCTCCATCTCACTCGAAATGACCAAACTCGTACCCATGATCACAAACAAAAACCTCATCCGTTCACTCCTCGCACTCGTGGCCGTGACCGGCGTCGCAGTGAAGGCCGACGTCGTGACCGACTGGAACTACACCGCCTTGGCGGCCATCAAGATCGACAGGACAGCGCCGCCCAAGGCTTCGCGGGGATTGGCGATTCTGCATGTGGCGATCTACGACGCGGTCAACGGATTCGACCGGTCCTTTGAACCCTACCTCGTGACCCGGAAAGCGCCCAAGCATGGGTCCGTCGATGCCGCCGTCGCGGCGGCGGCGCGCAAGGTGTTGGTCCGGCTTTATCCCGCGCAGCAGGCGGCATTTGATGCGGCCTACAATGCCGTGGTCATCGGTGTCCCCGCCGGGAAGGGCCGGACGGAGGGAATCGCGTGGGGCGAATCCGTCGCCGATGCCATCCTCGCCGCCCGCGCGAATGACGGGGCAGATACTGCGGTGAACTACACGCCCGGGACCGCCCCGGGCGACTGGCAGCCGACGCCTCCCGCGTTTTTGCCGGCGCTCCTGCCGCAATGGCCGCTGGTCCGGCCGTTCGCGATGACGAGTGGCTCGCAGTTTCAGCCGCCTGCGCCCCCGAGCATGAGCGGCGCGACGTACACCTTCGAATTCAATCTCGTGAAGCAGCTCGGTGACATCAACAGCACGACGCGCACGGCGGACCAGACGGCGATTGCCCGCTTCTGGGCGGACGGCCCGGGTACCGTCACGCCTCCCGGCCACTGGAATGTGATCGCGCGGCAGCTTGCGCTGGGCCGGGGCCTGACCGTCGTGGAAAACGCGCGGCTCTTCGCCCTGCTGAATATCGCGGAAGCGGACGCCGCGATTTGCTCTTGGGACGCGAAGTACGCCGATAACTTCTGGCGGCCGGTGACCGCGATTCGGGCTGCGGACACGGATGGCAACCCTGCCACCGAGGCGGACCCGGCATGGACGCCGCTCCTCGTCACGCCGCCTTTCCCCGAATGCACCTCCGGCCACAGCACGTTCAGCGGCGCCGCGGCGACGGTGCTGGCGAGGTATTTCGGCTCGGACGGCATCCCTTTCAGCACCACCTCCGAGGATCTGCCAGGCATGACGCGCAGTTTCGGATCGTTCTGGGAAGCCGCGCAGGAGGCGGGAATGAGCCGGATTTACGGGGGAATCCATTTCATGTCGGGTAATTCGCTCGGGCTTCTCTCTGGAGCACGGCTCGGGGCCTACGTGATGGACAACTTCCTCGGCCCTGCGGGTCACCGCGGCGGGAGCAAGTAATCGGCCGGGAAGCGTTGTCGCGGATTGCGGGCGCCGGAATTTTGGAACTGGCCGAGTGACAGTCCGGCGGGATAAAGACGGGGTTTCATCCACCTCGAAACAAACCCGCCTCATGAACTGGTGCCGCCTTGCCATCCTCACCGACGAAGTCTCCCAGGAACTCGACGACGTCCTCCGCTTTTCGTCCGATTTCAAGCTCGACGGGATCGAAGTGCGCAGCCTTTTCGGGCGCGCCTTCAAGGATCTCACAAGGGCGGATCTCGAACTGATCGCCCGCCAGTCGCGCGATGCCGGGCTCGCCATCGCCGGGTGCGCCTCGCCCGTCTTCAAGTGCAACCTCGATGCGCTCGCCGAGATCGCCGAGCACGTCGAACTCTTCAAACGCTCCGTCGAGGCTGCGCACGTCCTCGGCGCGGATCTCGTCCGCGTTTTTGCATTCCTCCGCCGCTCGCATCCCGCGACGGGCGACGATCTCGCGCGTGCCGCGTCGCATTTCCCGAAGCTCCTCGACGTGGTGCAAGGCACGAACATCCGCATCGGCATCGAGAACGAGGCGAGTTGCATCGTCGCCAGCGGCGCGGAGACGGCGGAGTTCTGGAAGCACCTGCCGAAGTCGCCGCATTTCGGCGTCGTGTGGGATCCGTGCAACTGCATCTACCTCGAGGGCGACAACGATCCTATCCGCGACGATTTCCCGCTCATCGCCGATCACGTCGTCCATTTCCACGTGAAGGACGCGAGGCGCGAGGGCACGAAGCCCGCGCTCAAGTGCGTCGAACTCGGCACCGGCTCGATCGATTTCCCCGGCCACATCCGCGATCTGAAAAAGCGCGGCTATCGCGGCTGGATCACCCTCGAGACGCACTGGCGGAGCATCCCGCTCGACGACGCGATCCAGCATCTGCCCGCCGGTTACTCGTTCTCCGCAAACGCCGAGCCGGCGAGCCGGATCTGCATGGCGCACCTCCAGCGCTGGGTCGCCGAGGCTTAGCTTTCCGCGGTAGTGTCCTGATTTAGAATATTCATGAATCGCACTTCGCGTCTCGCTGTCACCGTGACGCTACTCTTACTACTGACGCTTCTGATTTTTCTCATAGCGTCTTACTTCGGTCTTGCAGCCGGCCTGAAAGGGATGCCGGATTAGAACACTGTCCTTTCCGCTGGATTCGCGCGCGCATTCCCCATTCAATGCACCTCCCTACTGCCCTTACCCATGTCCACACCCGTCCGCTTCGCACTCATCGGCACCGGCAACATCTCCGCAATCCATGCGCAGGCCATCGCGGAAATCCCCGGCGCGCAACTCACCGCGGCCTACTCGGTCGCCGGGCTTGAGCCTTTCGTCCAGAAATGGGGCTGCGCCGCCGCCGGCTCGATCGATGAACTCGTCGCACGGAAGGACGTGGACGCCGTCTGCATCACCACGCCGAGCGGTTCGCACGGCGAGCCCGCAATCGCGGCGCTGAAGGCGGGCAAGCATGTCCTTTGCGAAAAGCCACTCGAGATCACCGTCGAGCGCATCGATGCGATCCTCGCTGCCGCTAAGCAGAGCGGATGCATCCTCGCCGCCGTGTTCCAGAGCCGTTTCGGCGAGGGCGCGCGGACCGTGAAGCGCGCCGTCGAGGCCGGGCGTTTCGGCCGCATCACGATGGCGAGCGCCTACATCAAATGGTGGCGCACGCAGCAGTACTACGACAGCGCCGGCTGGCGCGGCACGTGGGAGATGGACGGCGGCGGCGCGCTCATGAACCAGGGCGTCCATGCCATCGATTTGCTCACGTGGTTTGTCGGCGTGCCCGTCGATGTGAAGGCGACCATCGCCACGCTGGCGCACGAGCGCATAGACGTGGAGGACACCGCAGTCGCCGCGCTCCGTTTCAGGAACGGCGCACTGGGCGTCGTCGAGGGCGCGACGAGCACGTATCCCGGCTGGAACAAACGCATCGAGCTGAGCGGCGACAAGGGCTCGGTCATCCTCGAGGACGATGCGATCAAGTTCTGGCAGTTTGAAAAGGAGGAGCCTGGCGATGAAGCCATCCGCTCCGGCGGCACCGGCGCGAACATCGGCGGTGGCGTGGCGAATCCGATGGCCATCAGCACCGAGGGTCACCGCCGTCAGATCGAGGATCTCTGCAACGCGATCCGCGAGAAGCGCCAGCCGGCCGTTCCCGGCAGCGATGCGCGCAACGCCGTCGCCACGATCTGCGCGATCTACGAAAGCGCAAAGACGGGCCGGACGGTCGCGGTGAAGTAGGGCGGCCTACTTTGCTCCGCGCAGTCGCTCCTGCAATTGCGCCGGCGTCACTTCCTTCTCCCAGCGGCTGATCGCCACCGTCGCCACGCCGTTGCCGATGAGGTTCGTGATCGCGCGGCACTCGCTCATGAAGCGGTCGATGCCGACGAGGATGGCGATCGATTCGATCGGGATGCCGGGCATGACGGAGAGCGTCGCGGCGAGGGTGATGAATCCCGCGCCGGTGACTCCGCTCGCGCCCTTCGAGGAAAGCATCGCGACGAGCACCAGCACGATTTGCTGGCGCAGATCGAGCGGCGTGTTCGTGGCCTGCGCGAGGAAGACGGTCGCCATCGTCATGTAGATGTTCGTCCCGTCGAGGTTGAAGCTGTAGCCGGTCGGGATCACGAGGCCGACCGTCGATTTCGAGCAGCCGAGGTGCTGCATTTTTTGCAGCATCCCGGGCAGCGCCGTCTCGGAGGAGCTGGTGCCCAGCACCAGAAACAGTTCCTCCTTGATATAGGCGAGGAAGCGGAAGATCGAAAACCCGCTCACGCGCGCGATG
>JBEBGK010000813.1:0-2419 GCA_040081515.1 Chthoniobacteraceae bacterium | reverse complement strand
ATGTTGAAGTAATTCATCGCGTTCGTGCCGACGCAGGGCCTCGTCGCCTACCTGCATGAGTGGTTCCGGAAAAAGAAGCTGCCCGGCCGGCCAAAGCTCGTCGTCGCCTACGACACGCGCCATTTCTCCCGCGAATTCGCGGAGCTGACCGTGAAGGTGGCGGTCGAACTCGGCTGCGACGCCGGTCTGTTCGAAGGGCCCCGCTCCACGCCCGAGTTGTCCTTCGCCGTGCGGCACACGAACGCGACGGCGGGCATCGTCATCACCGCCTCGCACAATCCGCCCCACGACAACGGCTACAAGGCCTACTTCGCCGACGGCGCGCAGATCGTCGAGCCGCACGCCGGCGGCATCATCGGGAAAGTGAACGGCATCACGAGCGCCCGATACAAACCGCTGCCGAAAGCGAAACAAGGAACGCGAATCAAACTCGGCCGCGAGATCGACGCGGCCTACATGGACCGGCTCGAGACGCTCGTGCTCGATCCCGCGATGGTGAAGGCCGCAAGCGGATTGAAAGTCGTCTTCACAAGCATCCACGGCACCGGCGGCGTGATCACCAAGCCGCTGCTCGACCGGTTTGGATTCCGCTTCTCCGTCGTCCCGGAGCAGGACGCATTCGACGGGCGCTTCCCCACGGTGAAATCGCCGAACCCCGAAAACGCGGAGGCGCTCGCCATGGCGATCGCCCTTGCTGCGAGGGAGAATGCGGACGTGGTGATGGCAACCGACCCGGACTGCGATCGCATGGGCGTCGCCATCCGGAATGCCCGTGGCGAAATGGAACTCCTCACCGGCAACCAGATCGGTTCGCTCATCGCCGCCTACCGCGTGCGCAAACTGATCGACCTCGGAGTCATCACGGCGAGGACCGCGTCCCGCTGCGCGATCATCAAGACCTTCGTCACGTCCGATCTGCAAAAGGCCATCGCCGCAAAGCACGGCCTCCGCTGCGTGGAGACGCTCACCGGTTTCAAATACGTCGGCCAGAAACTCGGCAAATACGAGGCCGCCCTGCCCGCGGATGTCCGCGCCAACTACCGCAAGCTCGGCGAGCGCGAGACCCGCGACCTGCGCCTTCACCACTCCACCTATTACGTCGCCGGCGGCGAGGAGAGCTACGGATACAGCGCCCACGACTTCGTCCGCGACAAGGACGGCAATGCCGCGGTGCTGATGTTCGCCGAGGTCGCCGCGTGGGCGCGCTCGCGCGGGATGACGATCGATCAGCTGCTCGACGAGGTCTTCGCCGAGTACGGCTTCTACTGGGAAAAGAATGGCACGCTGACGTTCGAGGGCGCCGATGGCGCGGCCAAGATCGCGAAGCTCGCCGCGAGCTACGCCAAGCATCCGCCGAAGACCATGGACGGGGCGAAAGTCTCCGGAGCGCGCGACTTTGGCGCGAAGACCTTCAAGGACGTCGAAGGCGATGTCATCCCGAGGGAAAAGATGGTCATCTTCGACCTCGCCGACGGACGCCGCGTCGCCGTCCGGCCCTCCGGCACGGAGCCGAAGATCAAATTCTACATGTTCATCCGGCGCGACCCGAAGGGCACCCGTTTCGCCACGAGCGAACTCGCCGCCGCCAAGGACGAATCACGCGCCTCGCTCGACGCGCTGTGGCGGTGGATCCAGGACGACGTGAAAAAGCGGCTCTAAACTTTTCGCACTGGCCCGCTAATCGCTTTCAGAGAACGGACCACCACCACGATTCAGAATGGGACACGAAATCCAACTCGACGGCGCCGAGATCTCAGTGATCAAGGCCATTGGCATCGGCGGAGGAGAGGTCGATGGCAAAACGCTCTTGCAGCGCTGCAAGGGCCTCGAGATAAACGTGATGATCGAAACCGTGAAAGGGCTGATCGACGTCGGATACGTCGATGCCGATGCCGCCGCCCTGGGTGACAAGGAGGACCTCGAGAAGGCGGGCTTCCGCGTCAATTCCGGCTGGGCGAAGGACCTCAAGGACGCGCTGGATCCACCCGACGAGCCGAAGAAGAGCAAGCGCGTCCGGCGCGAGTAGGATTTCCGACGGCGGTCAAGGCGTTAGGCGATTCCTCGCGTCTCCCACGAATGAAAGCCATGAAGCCTACCCTTTGGATTCTCGCTGCCGTCGCAGCCTTACTGGTCTTGGGTTTGTGGCTTCGGCGCGATCTCCCGAACGAGACACAGGCACGGCGCGACTTTCTGGCAGAACATCCGACCTTCACCGTAGAGCGCGTCACCGTGGACGAGCAGGAGGTCGTCGCCATGTCCTACCGCATCTTCTATCGAGTCCCCGGCGATTCGGCGCTCCACGAGGAGTTGCGCCAGTATCTCTACGCCGACGGCCAGTGGCGCGCCGAGGAAGCACTGCCTAACGCCGAGACCAACTTTCTAAACCTAAGCCCAAGCGGCGGCCACCCTGGCAAAGACA
>JBEBGK010000812.1:0-2420 GCA_040081515.1 Chthoniobacteraceae bacterium | reverse complement strand
CTGCCACTGGCCGGCGACTTCCTCGTTCGGCACGACGAAGGCGCGGCCGGTGCCGTAGCTGAGATTCAGCAGCGAACCGCCGAGCGAGCCCCACGCGTTCTTCGGCACCGATATGAGTTCCGCGGGGCTGCGGTCCTTGTTGTTCGTGATCCACACCATGGGCTGCTCCATCGCGGAATCGGCGGTGTCGGTGACGCTCGTGTAGCCGAACATGTTGCCGTAGAAGCCGCCGGGCTTTACGCGGTTGATGCGATTCTTCGGCGTCCAGAAGCCTTCCTGGTCAGTGACGAAAAACGTGCCGTCGTCATTGAGGCACACGCCATTCGCGGCGCGGAAGCCGGTGGCGAGGATGTCGGTGTGCGTGCCATCCGCGCTGACTCGCAGCAGCGTGCCGTGATGCGGCACGACGGAGTCGAGCGCGTGGCGGCCGGATTTCGCGTAGTAGAAGTTCCCCGCAGCATCCGTCTGCAATCCCATCGCGAATTCGTGAAAGTGCTCGGTGACCTGGCTGTCATCGTTGAAGCACTCGATGAAGTCTGTCTCGCCGTCGCCATTGAGGTCGCGCAGCCGTGCGAGCTGGTCGCGGCACGTGATGAAAGGCTCGTCGCCGCGAAACTTCACGCCGAGCGGCTGAAAGGGTCCGCTGGCGATGCGCTTCCACTTCAACGGCGCGGGCGCGGGAGCCATGAGGCCATCCACGCGCCATACGTCGCCATTCCACATCGCGACGATCGCGGCTTTTCCATCCGGCGTGAAATCGAAACCGCCGGGGCGCATCCAGCTTTGCCACGGATTGTCGACCGGCAGCGGGAAGGTGTCGGCGATGAATGGGCCATCGGCCTTGCCTGCTTCGGATGTCGTCGTGACTTCCTGCGTCCACTGACGCGGCCCACCGATCGTGAGCGGCGCGAGATCGAGCGGCGCGGTGAACGTCTTCGCAAGCGAGTCGAGGGATGCGGCATCGGCGCGGGAGATGAAGAGCCGGGTCTTCGCACCGCCGGGCAGCGACGCGACCCAAAAACCCGCGTCCTTCTTCAAGGCGCCATCGCCAACGAGCGCGACGCTCACCGTGTCGGGCGCGACTCGCAGGTGCAGCGGCTGCTTGGCGACAGCGACATTCAGCGTACGCGTGAAGACCGGCGTTGTGCCGTAGTCGAGCCAGCCGGGCGTCTCGAGCACGCGCGTGCCACCGATGCTCGCAGCAATGACCGCTTTGCCGCCGTGCAGATACATCCCCTCGAAGCGCGCCCACTCGCGCGGCAGCGGGCCGTAGCGAAGGTCATCTTTGCCGACGAGCCGCACGTCGTCCCATTTCCCCTCCGGCGACGACCAGCCAGGGGCGACGGGATTGATGAAATGACGTTCGCCCGTGAGCGAAGTGTGGGTGCCGTGACTGCCGTCGAAGGCGATCCCTTTCCAGTCCACAAAATCACCCGTGGTCGCAGTGGCCACGCGCATCGTGTCGTGATCGTAGATCATCCACGCGCGCCCTTTGCTCACGCCGCCGGGGCCGTCATCGAGCCGGACGGCGATGCCCTTTTGCGCGATGTTTCCGGGCGCGACTTGATACGTCCAAAACAGCGCCGGTCCGAGGTCCATCCGTTTGTATGGCGGCAGCGTGCGGTCCTCCTTTTCCGCCTCCACGCGCACGAGCCCGCGCGGCAGTGAAGCCACATACGCGGGCGTGATCTCCGTGAACTGCCCCTTGTTGTGCGGACGCAGGAACGTCTCGCGGATGTATTGGATCACCGCGTATTTCTGCGCCGTCGTGTATTGCGGCTGCGGCACCATCTGGCCGAAGCCCTTCGTGAGCGTGATGAACATCGAGAGCGGGTCCGCGCCATTCTTGAACGGTCCCTCGGCAAACCGCAGCGCCGTCGGTAGCGAGCCCGGCTGGTCCTTCGTCCCGTGACAGACGACGCACAGCGTTTTGTAAATCTCCGCGCCCTCCGCGAGCGTCTTGTCGTTCCAACCGCTCACGAGTTCCGCGTGGTCGGTGCGCTCCAGCGGTTGCATCCACGCCTCGCGCACCGTCACGCCGGGCGCGGGTTTGATCGCCGGCCTGCCACCGCCAGCCGCAGCCGTGTGTGTAAAGTCGGGCGTGTTTGCTCCCGCGCCGTCGTTTTTGAAAAGGAGCGCCAGCTCCGCATCCGGCAGCGCGCGCGACCACACGCGGACGTTGGCGATTTTCCCATTCGTAAAATCACCGGCAAAATTATCGGAGGCGCGACCGACCTTGAACACATGTCCCGCCACATCCGGCTTCGTGAACTTCGCGTTCTCGGCGACGACCTTCCCATCGAGCCACAGCCGCGCAGCACCATCGCGCACGGCGAGCACGGCATGGCTCGCGCGCGTGATGCGGAATGGCGGATCGTAGACGGGTGCGGGAATGGTGGTCATCCAAAGGTCCTGATCAG
>JBEBGK010000811.1:0-2421 GCA_040081515.1 Chthoniobacteraceae bacterium | reverse complement strand
GGCCCATTGTCGCGGACGCTGATGGCGACCATCGGCTTGCCATTCGGGAAGTGGCTGGATGCGATGAACCGCTCGTCGGCGCCGTTCTTGAAGCCGGAGGTGTCGAACTTCGGCGGGAGAAGCTGCGCGATGACCTCGACGCGGTTCGGGCCGTCGGTGCTCTGAAGGCCGTTGAGGGTCAGGTTGATGAGGACGCGGAGCAGGTCGGTGCCGGAAATTGCTGCGTGAATGTGATCTTCGAGTTCGCGGATGGTGAGTTCGTTCCCCTCGGCGCTGGGGTGTTTGCTGAGCAGTTCCTGCAGATCGACGAGGACTTCATTCACCGCAACCCGCTCGGTGCCCCTTGCTTCGAATCCATTCCGGACGCCGAGGTAGCGCTTCGAAATCTCGAGGCAGCGCACGACCTGGCTGTGAACGCGGGCGATACCCGACTTCATCTTCTCGAGTTCCTCGCCCTCGAGACTTGCCGCGCTTTCCACCTGCCGATGGATGAGTTCGATGAACCCGTTGATGACGGTGAGCGGGCTGTTCAGATCGTGGAGGATGTTGCCGGCGGTGTCGCCCGCGCTGGACTCCTGCCGCTGCTGGGCCGCGGCGATCTCCTTCTGGAGTTTCTCCAGACGGGAGTGGGCGGACTTGAGGTCCTGGCTGGCGCGCCGCTTTTCGAGCACTTTGCGCGCAGCGGAACGGAGCGTGGCGATGTCGAAGGGCTTGTTGAGATACTCGCGGGCACCGAGGCGGAGCGCCTGTCGCGCGGTCTCGAGTGTCTCGTAGGCGGTGAGCATGATCACCTCGATGTCCTCGTCGATCTTCTTGAGTTCGCAGAGGACGTCCACGCCGGACATGCCCTGCATGAGGATGTCGAGGATGGCCACATCCACGGGATGCTTGCGGGCGAGCCGCAGGGCTTCTTCGCCATTGGAAGCGAGCAGGACCTCGAACTCGTTCTTGAAAACGACCTTCAGTGAAGTCCGTGGGCCTTCCTCGTCGTCCACGACGAGGAGGACGGGCTTGTCCGTCGCGGGTTCCGGCGGCTTAGAAGCGATAGGAGGCGCTGAGAGAGATGGCATGGCTGTCGAACTGATACGAACCGTCAAAGACGGCTCCCTGGTTGATGGTGCGTTCCGGGCCGTGGGCCCATTGATATGCGAGGTCGAAATCCCAGCTGTTCCAGCTTTTTCCGATGCCGGCACTGAAGATGTGCCGGTCGGAGTCCGGGACTGTGGGATTGAAGGATGCGTCGGGGACGCTGTTTTCACTGAAGATATAACCAAGGCTCGCCGTGATGCCGTTGTCGAACCGGTAGCTGGCGCCGAATTCGTAGAAGAGGGACGACTGCCAGTTGAATGGCAGGGGCACCGCGCCGGCGGGCGTGGCGAGATTGACGGTGTTGAGGTTGTCCCAGTCGGTCCAGTCGATGTTGAACTCCAGGTTCCATTTCTCCGTGGGCCGGAAGCTGTACCCGAGGACGATGTTCTGCGGGAACTTGATCCCGGCCGAGGCGTCCACCCGGGTGTTCAGCAGTCCCGGAATCACCGTTCGCGCGTTCCCCTCGAAATTGATGTCCGTCTGGCTGCGGTAGGTGAGGCCGAAGCTGTGTTTCGGCAGCGGCCGCCACATCACGCCGGCGTTCAGGCCGACCGACCAGCCGTCGCCTTCAAACTCGAACTGGTCCTGCGATCCGAAGGCCGGCGGGAAAATGCCCCGCTTGAGCCCGGTGCGCCCGTAGTTGAAAGTCGGGCCCACGGCGATCGAGAGCGTTTCGGTCACCTGGTAGGAGACGACCGGGTTGATGCTCATGTAGCTGATGTTGCCGCTGATCGACTGCGTGCGGATCGGCGAATTCTCCGGATACCAGACTCCGAACCCGTAGGGCGCGTAGATGCCGAGGCCGAAGGCGAAAGCCGATTTCTCCGGTTTCCACGTGACGTAGAAGTTCGGCGCCGTCTGCCAGCGGTGGCTGATGTCGAATGAGCCGCGCCCGCCGGAGAGATTGACCTCACTTCCAAGAGTGATCGCGTAGAGGCCGAGGCGGACGCGCACTCCGTAGTCTTCGGGACCGGATGCGGGCTGGGGATTCTTTCCGCCACCCAGGCTGGGCGTGAACCCCGGCGAATTCAGCGCCGGAGCGTAGAGGAAACTGATGCCCGCGGGGTTGTAGTAGATCGCCGAGGGATTGTCGGCGGTCGCGTTGAACGCATTGCCGCGGGCTGTGGCCCGGGCGTCCTGATCCGCGATCCGGATTCCGAGACCGTCAGAGCGTGACGGTACGCTGACGACAAATGCACATGAGAGCACGAACCAGTGGGCTGATTTCATACGGGGCAAAGTTCATAGCACCTTGTAAGCCGGAGTCCCAGATAAAGTTTATCATTGCGGATTTCTTCGTTTTTGGCGGGCGCTGGGGAGGACGGAGGGGAC
>JBEBGK010000810.1:0-2425 GCA_040081515.1 Chthoniobacteraceae bacterium | reverse complement strand
GCCCGCGCCAGGTATACAAGCGCGTGCTCAAGCGCGCCGGGAAACACGGCTTCGAGGTGCTCACGGGTCTGGAGTACGAGTGGTTCAATTTCCGCGAGACGCCGCAGAGCATGGCGGCGAAACATTACGTCGCGCCGACGCCGATCACGCCGGGCATGTTCGGCTACTCGCTGACGCGCGCGGGACAGAACCAGCCCTTTTTCCAGGCGCTCATGGAGGAGATGGGGGAATTCGGAGTTCCCATCGAGGGCCTGCATACCGAGACCGGTCCCGGCGTGTACGAGGCGGCGATCCTGTACGCCGCGGGCGTGGAGTCCGGCGATCGCGGCGTGCTGTTCAAGCAATCGGCCAAGGATATCGGCCAGCGCTTTGGCATCATGCCGAGCTTCATGGCGAAGTGGAACACGCAGTACCCCGGCTGCAGCGGGCACGCGCACCAAAGCCTTTCTGACGGCAAGCGCAACGTGTTTTACGACGCGCGCAACAAATACCGCATGTCGAAGACCTTCGAGAGCTACCTCGCCGGCCAGCTCGCGCTGCTGGAAGACATCCAGTGCATGTTTGCGCCCACCGTGAACAGCTACAAGCGCCTCGTGGACGGCATGTGGGCGCCCGTGAAGCGCACCTGGGCCGCGGACAACCGCACCGCGAGCCTGCGCGTGATTCCGGGTTCCGCGAAATCCACGCGGCTGGAGACGCGCTGCCCCGGTTCGGACAGCAATCCCTATCTTGCGCTCGCCGCCTGCGTCGGCGCGGGCCTGTGGGGCATCGAAAAAAATCTCAAGCTGAAAGACGCACCGCTGACGGGCGACTCCGCCAAAGCGTCCAAGATTCCGCGGCTGCCGCGCAGCCTGGATGCCGCCACTGCCAACCTGAAGCGTTCGAAGGTGGCGCCGGAGCTGTTCGGTGAAACATTCGTGGACCACTTCGTGCGCACCCGCGAGTGGGAATGGCGGCAGTACCAGGACGCCGTAACGGATTGGGAAATGAAACGCTACTTCGAGATCATTTAATGGCTATCGAGAAATTCGCATTCCCGACCACGATCCACTTCGGACCAGGAGCGAGAAAGCTCGTCGCTGAAAACCTGAAGGCGGCTGGCTGCAAGCGGCCTTTGATCGTGACGGACACTGGCCTTGCCGGACTCCCGGTATTTCAGGAATTCAAGAACAATCTCAAAGAGCTGGATACGGGTGTGTTCTCCGGAGTCCAGGGCAACCCGGTAGCGTCGCAGGTGATGGCGGGTGCGGATGCGTATCGCGCGCACCGCGCGGACGCCGTGATCGGCTTTGGCGGCGGCGCGGCACTCGATGTGGCGAAGGCGGTGGCGCTGATGGCCGTACACCCGGGCGACGTGCTCGAGTACGCCTGGGATCACCCGAAGGTGCGGCCGATAGACAAGCCGCTGCCGCATTTCGTTGCGCTACCGACCACTGCCGGCACCGGCAGCGAAGTTGGCCGCTCGTCCGTGGTCTCTGATGACAAGACGCACGTCAAGCGCATCATCTTTTCGCCTGCGCTGCTCGCGAAAGCCGTTTTCGCTGATCCTGAGTTGACCCTGGCGTTGCCGCCAAAAATCACCGCCGCAACCGGCATGGACGCGCTGACGCACAACATCGAGTCCTACCTCTCGCCCGCCTACCACCCGCTGTGCGACGGCATTGCGCTCGAAGGAACGAGGATTGCTGCCCGGGCTTTACCGCTGGTTTTTCATAAACCTCAGAACCTTCAAGCCCGTGGCGACATGCTGATGGCCTCGATGATGGGCGCAATGGCATTCCAGAAGGACCTGGGCGCCGTGCACTCCTGCGCGCACGCGCTCTCGACGGTGGCCGATTTGCACCACGGCCTCGCCAATGCCTTGATGATCGACCACGTGATGCGCTTCAACCTCTCCGCGGCGGAAGAGAAAATGAAGGAACTGGCACGCGTCGTGGGCGCGAAGGACCTGATCACCTTCCTCGTGGACCTGAAGAAGGAGATCGGCATCCCGGACAGTCTTGGCGCGGTCGGCCTGAAGAAGGACCAGATCCCCAGGCTGGTAGAGATCGCCATCGTGGACATCTGCCACCAGACCAATCCACGGCCCTGCACGAAGCAGGATTTCGAGCAGCTGTTCGCCGCCGCGCTATGAACCGGCGGCTGCGGATCGGCGTCTCGGCGCGCATCCAGTATGGCGATGCGGCGAAACCGGGCTACCTGAAGAAGAACATCTACTACCTCGAGCAGTCCTTCGCGCGCTGGCTGCAGTCCGCGGGCGCGCTGGTCTATCTCGTGCCGGACGTCGTCGATCGGGACGGGAAGGGAAACCCGGACGCGCTCTCCCTTGCCGACTACGCCGCGGAACTGGACGGCCTGGTGCTGCAGGGCGGCACCGACATCTCGCCGCAGATGTACGGCGAGGCGCCGCTGCGGCCCGAGTGGG
>JBEBGK010000809.1:0-2426 GCA_040081515.1 Chthoniobacteraceae bacterium | reverse complement strand
GAGGGACTCGCGCGTTCCATCGTCGGCGAGCAGCAGCGGTTGATCGACGATCTCCGGAACACGGGCTCCTGCGATTGCAGCTACTCGGTCGGCGATCTCGCGCGGTTCCGCGTGAACGTCTTCAAGCAGAAGGGCACCTTCGCGATGGTGCTCCGGAAACTGAACACGAAGATTCCCACGACGGCGGACCTGAAGCTTCCGCCGGTGTTCAAGCGGATCGCGCAGGAAAAGACGGGCCTGGTCTTCGTGACGGGCGCCACGGGCAGCGGCAAGACGACGACCCTCGCCGCGATGCTCAACGAGCTGAACGAGTCGCATCCGATGCACATCGTGACGCTTGAGGACCCCGTCGAGTTCCTGCATCCGCACAAGATGGCCACCTTCTGCCAGCGCGAGATGGGGAAGGATTTTTCGAGCTTTGCCATGGGGCTTCGCGCCGCGTTGCGGCAGGCGCCGAAGGTGATTCTCGTCGGTGAGATTCGCGATCGTGACACGATGGAGATCGCGCTCACCGCTGCCGAGACCGGCCACGTCGTGTATTCCACGCTTCACACGATCAGCGCAGCGCAGTCCATCAATCGCGTCCTGGGCATGTTCAGCAAGGAGGAGGAGAGCCAGATCCGCGAGCGGCTCGCCGAGACGCTCCGATGGGTGGTGAGCCAGCGGCTCGCCCCGAAGGTCGGCGGCGGACGCGTGATGATCCCCGAAATCATGGGCGCAAACATGCGTTCCAAGGAGGCGATCCAGCTCGGCGAGAGCGAGGAGCGCAATCTCTACGACATCATCACGCAGGCCACGCCGGAAGGCTGGTGCACTTTCGAGCAGAGCCTTTGTGGTGCGTTTGAACGGCAGGAGATCACCGAGGAAACGGCGATGCTGCTCTCGGTCAACAAGAGCCGGATGCGGCAGATGATGGATCGTCTGAAAAAGAAGATGGGCCAGGAGGAATCGGGCGAGCACGGCCTCAGGTTGATCGAGCACGAGGAGCCCCGCCCGAAGCCCGCGCCTGCGCCTGCGCATGCGCATGCGCCTGCTCCCGTCGCGGCACCCATGGGTTTGAAATTGAGAGGCTGACCGGGCCCGCCGCCCATTCCGGCGGGGCGTGATTGATTTCAGGTCCACCAGCGGGCGGGCATCGGCAGGGAGCGGCGACATTCCTGTCGCCGTGCGCAGATGCGCCGGAGGCGCACACACCTTGGGCAACGCGGCGGTGCACCGTTCGGCGGCCAAAAGGCGCTCGCTCGCTCTCCACCGTCCGCCGCCTTTCCTCGAATGGTGCGCCTCCGGCGCAGGAGCGAGGACGGCGACAGGAATGTCGCCGCTCCCTGTGCTCCGTCGCTCCACACTTTCGCGTCACTTTCCCACTCCCTTTCTGCTCCTCCCCTTGGACTCACTTTTAATCACACCCACGCAGTTACCTTAAAAACACGTCTTTTTTGCCACTTCCCGTTCCCCGTCCCCTTTTCGGGCAGCCCAAGGCTCCCGGGCGCGCTCGCCGCTTGCTGCTGCCGGGAAGCGAGTTCCGTGGTGAGTCCGCGGGGCTCGACCTACTTCGCTGAAGTGCTCACCGCAGCCGTGGTGTCCGGCGCCTCCTGCCGAAATTCGGTGGTCGGTTGCTTCGGCTCCGGGCCGACGGGTGCTGTAGGCGGGGACCCACCGCGCGTGGGACCGGTCCCCGGCTCCACCCGCGCCTTGGGCAGCGATTCATTTGCGAGGAACAGATCGAGCTCGGCATCGGCCAGCGCCGCCCGTGAATCCCTCGCGTTGCGATAGATGCCGGCGCGCAGTGAGAGGAAGGCATTGGACCATGGGACGTGGGGCTCCCACGCCTGGACGGCGGCAAGCAGCAGAGGCTTGGAGTCCAGCATTTGCGCGAGCTGGGTCGTGACGATGAGCCGCTGTTCGTTCCGGATCTGGACGGCGAAGGGCTCGCTCAATGCGCGATGCAGACGGAGGCCGAGCGGGTGCGCGGGATCTTTGTCCTCGCGCGCGAGCGCCTGGGCGATGACGAGCAGGCGCTGCGGAACACCGGGCAGCGCCCAGGGATCCTTGCGCCATGCAGTGAAGGCCGCCTCGCTGGCGGTCGCTGCCTCCTCAAGGCGATCCTCCTGCCAGCGCAGGATGGCGAGGACGGCATCCGCTTCACCGGGAAAATATTCGCGCAGCCGCTCCGCGTATCCGAGCGCCCGTTCGTCGCTCTTGTAGGCGAGGACCTGCGCGAAGACGG
The DNA here is from genome assembly GCA_040081515.1 of Chthoniobacteraceae bacterium. Classification (GTDB taxonomy): domain Bacteria; phylum Verrucomicrobiota; class Verrucomicrobiia; order Chthoniobacterales; family Chthoniobacteraceae; genus SXWH01. Next base: position 199 of record JBEBGK010000809.1, on the reverse strand, counting down.
AAAGCTCCACCAGATTCGCCGGCTCCATCTGCGTGGCGGACCATGCATCCCATGCGCCCTGGTAGTCCGCCTGGGCATAGGCCGTCTGCACGGCGGCGCGGGATTTCAAAGCCCCGGGAGTTTCCTCGGCAATCCGTGGCGAATCGCCCTCGGTGAGGGCGATGGAGAGCCGGCCAAGCTCCACTTTCGACCAGTCGAT
>JBEBGK010000808.1:0-2427 GCA_040081515.1 Chthoniobacteraceae bacterium | reverse complement strand
CGCCGCGGATCGCCTCGGCCGGTTCGTTCCTCTTCGCCAGTTGGACGGCCACCTTCACCGCCAGCCCGGCATTGGAGGGATCGAGTGCTGTCGCGCGTTTCCACGCCTCCAGCGCCCGGTCCGGGTCACCCATTCCATCCGCCACCTCGCCTTCCACGAAAGCGGCGATCGCCTCCGCGCGCCCCTCGGCCTCCCGCGTCAGTTCGAGGTCCCGCTCCGGCTTGCGCCGCTCCGACGGCCACGCGTCGGCATACTTGGGACCCGCTGAGAGCGGCGCCTCCACGACGCCTTCCGCAACCGGCTTCGCAGCCGCGGGCCTGGCAGCCTTCGCGGCGGCCGGGCCTTCAAAAAGATCCTCCGCCGCCGGAGGCTTCTGACCGGCGGCAGGCTTCGCTTCCGGCTTCGGAGCGGGTTTCTTCGGAGCCCGCTTCGGGGCGGCATGGCTCACGGAAACCGCGATGGCAAACACCACCGCGAGCAACCCGGGAATGCCCCGTCGCCAGCCGCGACGGTTCGACATTCGGAGCCAGTTCATGGCGTGGATCGTAGCGCCTAGCTCTTGTAGCGCAACCGCTTCTTGTGACGGTTGAGCTTCATACGCTTCTTGCGTTTGTGTCTGTTGATTTTCGACTTACGGCGCTTCTTGATGGAACCCATGCGGTGATTTGCTGGTTATGCGGATTGTTGGAAAGGGGTGGGAGGAAAGCAACCCCGCGCTCCGGCGGCAACCAATTTCTGCACCGTTCGCAGCACGCCCTACTTCACATTGATGATCCGCGAGCGCTTTTCCTGCTCGCGGACGCGCAGCAGAACCGGCAACGACGCCTGCTTCCCGGCATCGCGGCTCACCGCAAAAGCGAGGCGATCCGTCACCGGCACCCACGGCGCCGCCTTGATGAATATCTCGCCCGCATCCTGCCCGTCCAGCAGCGTGATTCCGTTCAGCCCGAGATTGTCCACCACCACGCCGTGCGGGAGATTTTCCACGTCGAAACGCACGGCGCCCTTCGCCGAACTGCGCTTTACGAGCAGCCAGAGCGGCACGATCTCACCCGGCGCGATGGTCAGTTCCATAGGCTTCGCCGGATCCCCGGGTTTGAAAGCCGGCGCCACTTCGCCCTCGCCCGCCGCCTGCAACGAAACCACGAGCGGCGGTTCCTTTTCCAGCTTCACGCTGCCAAAATCAACCGGTGCATGCGCGAGTTCCTTCCCCCCGATTACCGCACGCGCCGCGATCTTTGCGGATGTCCACGGCGCGGCGCCGGGCAGCGCCGTGAGACTGCCCCGCGCCTCCAGGTGTCCGGCCTGGATCACCAGCGGCGTCGTCACATGCCAGCCTTCCGGGAGCCCGGAGATTTCGCACGTGATGTCGCCGTCGAATCCATCCTTCCGATCCGCCGCCAGCGTGAATGCAGCGCCGCTGCCCGCATTCACCGAGCCTCCGAAACCGGTGAGGCGGACTGCGAAATCAGGCCGCGCCTCCCGCACCACCACGCGGTACATAAAACGTTCGCCTGCGAATCCGCGACTGTCCTGCACCCGCACCAGGAATGCTCCATCGGCCGGCGCGGTGAAAAGCAGGCGCGAATCGCTGCCCAGTTCCCGCTCGCCATCGTCGTCATTCTCGTAGTGCAGCGTGAAGACGGGGAGGCCGTTCGCCGCCACCCGCGAGCCCGGCGGATGCGGCTCGACGATGTAGCACGGCTCATCCAGCGCGTGCGCCGTGGAGGTCGTGTTGAAATACGCGCGACGCTTCCCGCCGCTCGCGTAATACTGAAACCCGCTGTCCGGCCCCTCAGGCATCCGGAAAATCTTCACCACTTCGCCCTGCATCCACATCAGCTCGTTCAGTTCCATCTCGCGCCAGTTTTCCACGCGCACATCCGGCGTGGAGGAATCGATCGGACGGAAGGTGATCGCACTGTCCCGCACCGCCTGGAACATCAGCCGCTCCACCGGCCGGCCATCGGGCCACAACACCGCGATCTTCGTGTCCACCGGCGAACCGCGTCGCGACGCCTCCGTCTCGACCGCGTAGGTCGCACCCTTCTTCGCGTCGAACCGGAAAAAATCACCCGCGCCCGGTTTCAGGAACTGGCCATTGGCGGAAAAGGGCACGCTGAGTTGCTGCGCGGAACCCGGATCGTGATTGCCGCCCGATGCCACGAAGTTCGGCTGCTCGCTCACACTCGCGCTCAAGGCGCCCCGGCTCCGATACCGCGCTCCATCGATCTTCACCGGCACGGAACCGCCTGCCCCGGCCTTGACCTCCATCTTCCGCGCTTCCGGATCGGCCGGCAGATTGTAGCCGATCAATTCCACCCGCGTCCCGGCATTCGCCGCGACCGCATCGTGCTCGAAGGCACGAACCGCCGTCCCGCTACGGTTTCCGCCAACAACCCGGCGTACTTCAAGAACGTCTACACA
>JBEBGK010000807.1:0-2430 GCA_040081515.1 Chthoniobacteraceae bacterium | reverse complement strand
GAAAAAAGGTCGGTTCTGCGAGGGTGTTGTCTTTGCTACGGTGTCGTAATGCCTTTCTGGCGGAGTTCGTCAATTCGCTTCTGCGCTTCTTTGACGACTGCGCGTTCCTGGTAAAAAATGGCGACGGTCCTGCAGTAGTGCTCCATGGCCTCGGGGAGCTTGTCCTCTCCCTCGGCGATCCTGCCGAGGACGAAGTAGGCCTGGCCGAAGAGCTGGCTCTCGGCGCGCGAGATATTCTTTTTGCTCATCGCCTCGGCGACGATCGGCTCGGCGACGGCGCGCGCGCCGGCGAAATCCTTGCGCTCCGCGGCGAGTCGCGCCTTGCCGACGCTGGCGGCGAGGGAGCCGGAGCCCGCATAAATCCTCTCGAAATCGCCGAAGGCGGCCTCGGCCTCGGGAAGCTTGCCGAGGCTGAGGTAGATGTTTCCCAGCATCGCCGTGGCATCCGCCGCCCAGGCGGTCGGGAGGCCCTTGAAGTTGTCCGCGACGGTCTTGATGAGCGGCAGCGCCTTCTCCATTTCGCCGCCTTCGATGAGCGCCTGCGCGCTGGCGAATTCCGGCGGGGCGGCCTTGCGGACCTCCTGGATCTGGCTCAGGTCGTAGGCGATTTCGCCTCGCGCATCGCGGACGGAAACCTTCGTTCCGCGGACGGCGGTGACGAGCACATTCGAAAACACCTGCGGCGGAGCGCCCTGCGCCCGCGGCTTCATGATGACGAAATCGTTGCCGCCCTGCGAATGAGCGGCCCGCGGTGCTGCGAGCAGCGCGGCAGCCGTGATCGCCACAGAAAGAAGTTGCAGCCTGGGGAAGGGGAAACGTAGGGTCATGGACTTTGTCGTCGGGCGGGCGGTGAACCTACTCATCACCACTGCCGGCATGCAATACCGTTCCGAAAATTTCTTAAAAAATGGTCAATATTCTTCGCCGCTACAAACAACCGCTCATGATCATCGTGACGACTTTCGTCGTTATCACGTTCGCCTGGTGGGGGCCAAGCCGCCCGGACAGCACGGGGCGCAGCAATCAGGTGACGGTGATCCGCGGCAAGCCGGTGACCCTTGAGATGTGGCAGCGCGAGACGCGCCGGATGCGTGTGCTCTCGCAGATGGGTGGCGCCTACGCCGTCGCGCTCGACCCGCGATCCCGGTTCGGGCAGATGTCGGGCACGGGCATCGAGAACTCGCTCCTTTTCGACGAGGAGGCGGACGCGCTGGGCATCGTCGCGACCGAGGACGAGGTGAAGAAGCAAGTGGAGGAACTGCCCGCGTTCATGGGCGTGGACGGACGCTTCGACCCTGCGCGCTTCGACATGTTCGTGGAGCGGGTGCTGAATCCCGAGGGCTTCAACAAGTCGCAGATCGAGCCTTTCCTCAGCAGCGAAGTGCGGATCCGGAAGGTCGCGCAGCTGCTCGCCTCGACCGTTCCCGTGACCCCGGTGGAGGTGAAGCAGAGCTTCCTGCGGCAACGCCTCACGACGGAGGCTTCCTACGTGGTGTTGAAGGGGGATGCACTTCGCAAGGAGCAGAAGGTGACCGAGGAGGAAATCAAGAAGCGCTACGACGTGAAGAAGGACTTCCTGAAGACGACCGAGCAGAGGAAGGTGCGGTTCGCCGCATTCACGCTCCCGCCGACGCCCGAGCCGAAACCGGCGGACGGCAAGCCCGCGGATGACTCCAAGCGCACCGAGCAGCTTCAGCAACTTGCGAACACCGCCTATGACTTTGCATCGGCGATCATCCAGCCGGGGGCGAACTTCGATGAGCTGGCCAAGAAAGCCGGCGCGACGGTCGGCGAGACGGCGGCATTCTTTGGGCGCGACGCCGGCCCTGCGGAGATCGAGGGTTCGATGAAGGCCACGGAAGCGGCGTTCGAACTGACGAAGGAGAAACCCTACAGCCGGCATATCTCGCTGCTGAAAGGCACGTATGTGCTCGCCTTGAAGGAGATCAAGCCGCCCGAGCAACTGACCCTCGAACAGGCGCGAAAACAGATCGAAGAGGAGCTGCTCAATGAGAAGACCGACACGGCCATGCGCGCCAAGGCCGAGGAACTCCGCGGAAAACTCGTCGAGGCGCGCAAGGCTGGAAAGTCCTTCGCGGACGCGACGAAGTCGCTGGGCCTCACCGCCGAGCCCTTCCCGGCGATTTCCGCGATGCAGCCTCCGCCCCCCGGCACGCTCTACGGCAATGTCGTCCCGAACGCCGCGCGAAAGCTCGCGCCGGGCGAGATCAGCGAAGTGGTCGTCACGCAGGGTGCCGCGCTCATCGTCCATGTGGACCAGCGCCCTGTGGTGGATGAGAAAGGCATGGAGGAGGCGAAGTCGCAGATCACCGCGGGCCTCGAGGGCGCGCGCATGGGCATCGCATTTGAAGCATGGCTGGCCGAGCGGCGGGCGCCGGCAGGCCTGAAGGATGGCCAGGAGCCCTGAAC
>JBEBGK010000806.1:0-2431 GCA_040081515.1 Chthoniobacteraceae bacterium | reverse complement strand
TTCCCTCCCACATGCGATGAAGACGCGGCGCTGCGCGCATTGCAAGTGGCCGGCGAGGACGCGCGGCGCTCCATCCCGCGCCGCTACGACACCAACGGCAGAATTCTCGCCAAGAGCTCGCTGATCTTCACCCGCTCCTGCGCTCCGTCATCGCGATGGCGCAGCGTCACGGTGTCGAGCAGTTCGGGGCCTTTTTCGCCGAGCGTGTCGAAGTCCACGGTGACGCAGAAGGGCGTGCCGGCCTCGTCCTGGCGGGCGTAGCGTTTGCCGATGCTGCCGCCTTCGTCGTAGTCGGCGGCGACGTGTTTCTTCAGTATGTCGTAGATGGCGCGGGCCTTGGCGACGAGTTCGGGTTTGTTCTTGAGCAGCGGGAAGACGGCGACTTTTTTCGGCGCGATGCGCGGGTGGAAGCGCATGACAGTGAGCGTCTCCTTGTTGCCTTTCGCGTCGGTCTTCTCGACTTCGGCGTAGGCAAGCGTGAGTACGGCAAGTGCGAGGCGATCGAGGCCGGCGCTGGGCTCGATAACGTGCGGGACGTAGAAGCCCTTGAAGAGGCGGTCGCACCACGCCTCAATCTCCGCGTCGGCCATTCGGCCCTTTTCTTTTGCGCGCTGCCCGGCCTTTTTGCGGTCCACGAGTGCGGCGCGCTGCTCGTCGGTCCACTTCGCAAAAGCCTGCTTCACTTCGTCGTCGAAGACTTCGAGTGGCTTGCCGCAGGCGTTCTGGTGCGCGGTCAGGTCGAAGTCGCCACGCGCAGCGATGCCCTCCAGCTCCTCAGTGCCGAACGGAAACTTGAACAGGATGTCCACGCATGCGCGGGCGTAGTGCGCGAGTTCGTCCGCCTTCTGCCAGTGGTAATCGAGCACGTCATCGCCGAGGCCGATGCTGTGGTAGTAGGCGACGCGCTGCGAGACCCAGTAGCGGTGCCACAGCTCCCAGCCCCAATTCGGCTGCGGCGCGGAAAGGTCGGCGCCTTCGCTCCACTGCGCGACGCTGCCGCACACGGCCTCGATGGCTTCGTCGGGCTTGATGAAGAATTCGAGTTCCATCTGCTCGAACTCGCGCGAGCGGAAGGTGAAATTGCGCGGCGTGACCTCGTTGCGAAACGCCTTGCCGATCTGGCAGATGCCGAACGGGACTTTCTGCCGCGTGGAATCCACGACATTCTTGAACTGCGCGAAGATCGCCTGTGCCGTCTCGGGCCGCAGATACGCCTTGTCGTCCTCGGACGCCGTCGCGCCGACGAAGGTGTGAAACATGAGGTTGAACGGCTTCGGCTCCGTTAGCTGCGCGCCGTTCTCGGGGTTGAAGGCGCGGGAGTTTTCGACCTTCTCCGTCGTCTCGCCGATCAGGAGAGGCTTCTCACCACCGCGAGAGGTATAAAATGCCTCTGCCACTTTGCGCGCTGATTCCGGTGGTTTGCCAGGAGGCAGCAATACTTTGAAGGGAGCCGGGTAGAATGCATTGGCTAAATTCTCCAATTCCGCCTCGTTAAGTCTGCTTCTGACAGACTCGAAACCGTGCTTGAGAAGCATCTCGGTCAGTTCCTCGAGAGGCAAACTTTGAACCAATGCGGCTCTGTCTTGCCGAGTTATCGCCCCAGCATAGCGATAAACGACGCCTGATTGTGGCTCAACGTGATCAGCGCGAAAGCGCTTCTTCGTTACCATGCAGTCGCACATCGGATCACTGAACGTGTCCACATGCCCCGACGCCTTCCAGATCGCCGGATGCATGATGATCGTCGCATCGAGACCCACGACATCCTCGCGGTCACGGGCCATCGCGCGCCACCAGGTCTCCCGCAGGTTGCGCTTCAGCTCCGCGCCGAGCGGGCCGTAGTCCCAGAAGCCATTGATGCCGCCGTAGATCTCCGAACTTTGGAAAATGAACCCGCGCCGTTTGCACAGGCTCACGATTCGTTCCATCAGCGGGATCTCTTTGGTCTGGCTCATAAGGGCGGGGAAGATGCGCAGTCGCCCCAAAAGGGGCAAGTGGGAACGCCGACAGTGGGAACGCCTACGGGCTTTCACCCGGTGAAGCGCGATGGCGGGTCCCATGAAAAGCTCCCCCGAGCTGATGCGGATGCGGTGTGCGCGAGTTTCCGGACGCTGCCGCCGGCGTTGATTCACTTGCGCGGTCTGACGTCGAGTGGCGTGGCGGAGCGCGAGGTGGAGCGTGACCTCCGGGCACGCTTCGGTGTGCGCTCCCGGCACGACGGTCGTGCTGCATCCGAATGCGCTCGCAGCGGCTCACGCACCACGAAACGCGCGCGGAGCTCGCGGCCCACCCGCGCGCATGGCCGCTCCACCGCAAAGGATGCGCGACCCGGCCGTGCCGGGGTATCGCATGCGGCGGCCCTTACCCCTTGAAGCAGGGCGCTTTCTGCGCACATTCCGGCGCTCCCTTGAACCCCTTCCGAACCATTTTC
>JBEBGK010000805.1:0-2433 GCA_040081515.1 Chthoniobacteraceae bacterium | reverse complement strand
TGGCGCTCGCCGAGAAAACCCACCCTGACGACGTGAAGGGCATGCGCGAGAGGCTCGCGCTTTTCAAGGAGAAGAAGCCCTATCGCGAGGTCCCGAAGCGGGAGAAGAAGGAGAAACCGTAGGGTTCCGACGCGGCGGCGCGGCTCAGAGCACCTTGTCGGCGTCGTCGCCGAGGAATGCGCGGAAGCGATTCTTGTCGATCGCCTTCATGTAAGCCTCGATCGGGCTGACCATGCCCTGCTGCATGACCTGCCAGATGGCGTCGTCCATGAATTGCATGCCCTGGCCCTTGCCGGCCACGAGGACGTCCTGGAGCTTTTGGGTGGCGCCTTCGCGGATGATCGAGCTGGCGGCCGTGTTGACGACGAGGATCTCATTCACCGCGAGCCGTCCGCCGACATCGCAGCGCTTGAGCAGAAGCTGGGCGACCACGCCGCGCAGCGAGTTTGCGAGCATCGTGCGGACCTGCGCCTGCTGGTCCGACGGGAACACGTCCACGAGACGGTCCACGGTCTTGCGGGCGTTGTTGGTGTGGAGCGTTCCGAAGACGAGAAGGCCCGTCTCCGCGGCGGTGAGGGCGAGCGAGATGGTCTCGAGGTCGCGCATTTCACCGACCAGCACGATGTCGGCGTCCTCACGCAGGGAGGCCTTCAGGCCCTGGGCAAATGTCAGCGCGTGGTCGGGGACTTCGCGCTGGGTGATGATGCTCTTCTTGTTCGCGTGGACGAATTCGATCGGCTCCTCGACGGTGATGATGTGGCGGCTGAAGTTTGCGTTGATGTAGTCGATGAGCGCCGCGAGCGTCGTGGATTTCCCGGAGCCGGTCGGGCCGGTGACGAGGACGAGGCCGCCGCGCATGTGGCCGAAATCCTTCACGATCGGCGGGATGCCCAGTTGCTCGAGCGTCATGATCTTCGTCGGGATGAGACGAAACACGCAGCCTAGGCCGTTTGTCTGCTTGAGGTAATTGCAGCGGAAACGCGACTGCTCGTTCATCTCGTACGCGAAATCGAGATCGCCGGTCTCCAAGAAGCGCGCCCAGCGATCCGGCCCCGCGATCTCGCTCATCATGTAGGACATTTCCTCGTTGGTGAGCGCTTCGTTGCGGATCGGGTGGATGGCGCCGTGCAGGCGGATTTTCGGGGGTTCGGCCTCGCCGAGGTGAAGATCGGATGCGCCGGCAGTGACGAGAACTTCGAAGAACTGATCGATATAGGCCATGGTCGCTTGGGTTATTTGTGGGCGAGGAGCTGCTGCCGCATGACGACTTTCTGCTCGGAGCGCTGGTAGCATTCGTCCTCGGTGATGATCCCGTTGCGGTATAGCTCGAGCAGCGAGTCGTCCATGAGCCGCATGCCCATCTTGCCGCCTGTCTGCATCACGCCGGGGAGCATGAACGTCTTCCCGTCGCGGATGCATGCGGCGACGGCTTCCGTGCGCAGGAGGATCTCGAGCGCGAGCACGCGTCCGCCATGATTGGCGCGCGGAACGAGCTGCTGGGAGACAATGCCCCGGAGCGACTCCGAGACCATGACGCGAATCTGCTCGCGCTGATCCGCCGGGAAGACGTCCAGGACGCGGTCGAGTGTGCGCGCGGCGCTTCCCGTGTGGAGCGTGGCGAGGACGAGGTGGCCCGTCTCGGATGCCGTGATTGCGAGCTGGATCGTCTCGAGATCGCGCATTTCGCCGACCATGATCACGTCCGGGTCTTCACGGAGTGCCCCGCGAAGCGCCTGCGCAAAGCCCCTCGTGTGGGTGTGCACCTCGCGCTGGGTGACGTGGCAGTTCCTGGAAGGGATCACGTACTCCACCGGATCCTCGAGGGTGATGATGTGGTCGTGCCGCGTTTCGTTCACGTAATCGACCATGGCGGCGAGCGTCGTGCTCTTTCCGGAGCCCACCGAGCCGGTCACCAGGATCAGCCCGTTGTTGTATTGCGTGAGCATCTTCAGGCTGTCCGGCAGCGCGAGATCGTCCATCGACCGCATCTTGGTGCTGATGATGCGAAAAGACATGTCGATGCCCAGACGGTGGCGCACCACCGAGGCGCGGAACCGCCCGAAGTTTGTGGCATAGGCGAAATCCACGTCGCCGATTTCAAAGAGCCGTTTGCGCTGGGCCTCGTTCAGGAATCCCAGTGCGAGACGCTCCGTTTCCTGGGCGTTCATCATGTCGGCCCGGAGCCAGATCGGTTCGAGAATGCCGAACCTGCGCCAGCTCGGCCGCGCGCTCACCGCCAGGTGGATGTCCGACGCGTCCGACTCCTGCCCCTTGCGGAGGTATTCATCGACATGTTCGAGCGTGTGGGCCGGCGCCTGCTCGACCACTTGGACGGCCTGCGCGACCGCCACGGCCGGGACCGCGGTGGGAATGGCTTGGGACGTCGCGACCGGGCGCGCCACGGGGATTTTGTCGCTGGATGGCTTCGGTTCC
>JBEBGK010000804.1:0-2435 GCA_040081515.1 Chthoniobacteraceae bacterium | reverse complement strand
CCACGAATACCGGCCAGGACAGGTGCTGGTTTTCCATCAGCAAAGCGGCCCGTTCGCGCGGCACGAGTCGGCGGAAGTGCTCGGCGTCAAAGGCGACGGCCTTCAACTGCGCCGTGCCGATGGCTCCACGGTTTTCCAGCGGCTTCAACGCGACGGAAAAACACGAAACGCCCGCAGTGCCTTTGATGTATGCGAGCAACGCGAACTGAGCATCGCCACTGGCGACAGGCTGCTCCTACAGGGCAACCGGCGCGAACAGCGGCTGATCAACGGCCAGATCGTAACGGTGAAAAGCGTCGCACCGAACGGCGCCATCACGCTCGCTGATGGCCGCATCCTCCCGCCCGATTTCCGCACATTCTGCCACGGCTACGCTGTCACATCCCACGCATCGCAGGGCAAGACCGTCGATCAAGTGCTCGTGCTCGCGTCCTCGCGATCCTTCGCTGCCGTGAGCCGCGAACAGTTCTACGTCTCCATTTCCCGTGGGCGCGAGCGATGCCGCATTTTCACCGATGACAAGGAACTCCTACGTGAGCGCATCTTCCGTACTGCCTCGCGCAAAGCCGCTCTCGAACTCGCCGCTCTCGCTGGTCTCGAAACGGCCCTCGCTCAGATCGGCTGCACCCGAAAGCCAGCCAAAATCGAAGCCTCTCCGGTGTCCGTTCCCACGCAGCATCCTCGCATCGCCACCCGCGCCTTTCGCCCGATGCGCACCACCCGTCTCTCTCCGCTCAAACGACTGGCACACGCGTTCACAGTTTGGGTCGCCCACCTCAAACATGCCGCCAGCGCACTGACACGCTCCATGCGTCCCGCGATCCGGGGCACACAACTGCGGCCGCTCGGCCCTCACCAACGACCATCCAACCACACCTCCATCTGACCCATGCCACTCTCGCGCCCCGGCCAACCGTCCCTCGAAGAACCCCGCTGCATCGAAGAAAGCGAGCACCCGCTCCTGATGCTCGATTTCCTCGCCCGCGACGGACGCATCCACGGCTTCCCATACTCGCAACTCACCAACTACCAGATCGATTCCAACCCCGCGCTCGAACGCCGCAGCGATGCTCCCGCGGAGCGGCTCACGCTCCTGTTTTCCACGCACGATGTCATCCTCACCGGCTGGCGGCTCCACGCTCTGCGACCGCTTCTCCACTCCGCTAGGCTCGCCGCCCTTCGCGCCGCCGACCTGCGCTACGCCCACGTCGCGCGCAACAAGCCCTTCATCGCGGAGATCACCGTAAATCCTATCAGCGCCTCGCCGTCACCGGCATTGCCCGAGGTGCGGCACGCGTGAAAAGTGGATGCTGCCCGTGGGCATGAGGGATTGCACGGGCGATGTCGCGTAACGCATTCCCGACGAGTCGCCGTGTATCACTTACGACCGAGAATCGTCCTGCTAAACGATGCCGATGCGAAAACTGCCGTTCGTCTGGAAAGGATCGAATGCGAAGACGATCCATTTTCAAAAAAGCACGCATGAAGATCTGCGCATTGCGCCAAATTGAAGATGCGTTTTTTCTACGGTCGTTTTCTACGGTCAGCCGCGAAAATCGCGGATTTCCGCGCAAAGCCCCGAAAATCGCGATCGCCCGCAAACCGAGTATTCATCAGCCTTCCAAGGCGAATGCAAAGTGGCGAGAAACCGTGAAAATGGCCGTTCCTGAGTTATGAGTCCCCTGCTCTAACCGTTGAGCTACAGGCCCGATTCCCCGCCTCCCCGCGCGCTGCGCTTTGCAGGAAGTTCACTGGCGGACTATTTCACGGTCACCTCCCCCGTTTAACCGAGAAAGACGATCGCGCCCACCGAAAACTCGCGGAGGAGTTCATGCGGGGGGGCAGAGAGCGGCGACATTCCTGTCGCCGTCCGCAGATGCGCCGAAGGCGCACACCGTTTCCGAGCATGAGCATGAGCATGACAATGAGAAAGAGGAGAAGCCTTCCCCGGTGGAACGCGCGATCCGTTGCGCGTTTTCCTCTCCTGCCCCAAAAACGCGTGCGGAGCGACGCGTTCCACCAAGGCAATCCACCCCTCCCAACGCGCGCGGAGCGGCGCGTTCCGCTGGCGTTGGATCTGCCCGCGCTCTTACGAGGCGCGGCTACAGGGGGATTTGAACCGTCTTCGGAGAGCGGAAGGAGGAGAGCGGAAAGCGGAGAGCGCAGGGAGGGGCGCTTTGATAGCGCCCTGAACCTCGGCAGGGATTCCAAAAAGTGGGCTGCTCGAAGTGCGTGCGCGCTCAAAACAGCCGCCGTCATGGGTGCCCCTTCAGGGCACAGGGCGTTATCAATGCGCCCCTTGTCCCATCACTCGACGCATGACGGAGGCTCAGAAGGCGGGGAGCACTGAGCACTGAGCACCCGCGGGGGATTAAGAATAGGATTAAGATTAAGAATAAGAATACGAGGATGGCGCGGGGCGCCGGAGCGGAGGC
>JBEBGK010000076.1:0-9398 GCA_040081515.1 Chthoniobacteraceae bacterium | reverse complement strand
GCCGAAGAACCGATCGAAGCCGCGATGAATCGGCGCATCCGGAATGGCTCGCGAGTAATCGATCATCTTCACGCCTTCGACGCCGCCTTTCGTGATGCGCTGCCCTTCCTTGTCGAAGAAACTCAGGCCGACATGCCACTTGCCCGTCATCGCCGTGGCGTAGCCCTGATTGCGGAGCATCTGCGGCAGCGACAGTTGATCCTCTTTGATGAGACAAGGTCCGCCCACGCCTTCGAACACGCTGCGATAGTTGATGCGAAAGGCCATCCGACCGGTGAGCAAACTGTAGCGGCTCGGCGTGCAGACCGTGGACGGCGAATGCGCATCCGTGAATCGCATCCCTTCGCGCGCCAGCCGATCGATGTTCGGCGTGGGAACCTTCGACTCCGCGTTGTAGCAGCCGAGATCGCCGTAGCCGAGGTCGTCGGCGAGGATGAAGAGGATGTTGGGCTTCCGCACAGGCACCACCGCTTCACCATTGACCGCAGCGGGGGCGCCTTCGTGCTTCGAGCCATCCGCTTTTGCCTCGGCACCCCACAGCTTCGCGACCAGCGCGAACATCTCCGGGTCGTGCTGCTTCAGTTCCTCGCGCGTGAAAGGAAAGAAATCATTGCGGCTGAAGAACGCCTCGCTGTTCTCAGCGAAGTATTCCATCGGGTCCGACATCGCGTAGGCGCGCTCGAAAGTGTTCGGCTTGCCGTTGCCGTGCCAGCGCTCGATGCGGTCGTATCTGCCGGAGGCTTTGGCGTGCTTGTAAGCGGCTTTGATCTCGGCGTTGTCGAATCCGCCCTTCACGAATCGGTTGTGATACGCGTGCGCCAGTTCGTGCAGCGCGAAGTTCGGCATGCGGTTCATCTCCTGCTCAAAGTCCGCGACGCCGGAAAACTCCACGCCCTTTGCCATGATCGGATCGCGTCCGTTGTCGCGGAGCCAGCCGGCATCGGGATGAAACTCCGCGCCGCTGCCCTTGCCGGCATACTGGGTCGAAAAATACAGCGGCACTTTCTGCAACTCGACAACCGCCGCCTTCGGCACGACGAGGATGATCTCATCGAGCATCTTCTTCAGAGGCTCCAGCGCGTGATCCGTCTCGGCCCGCTGGGAATCGAGCAGCGACTTGTTGATGTGAACCTTCCATCCCGAGACTTCGCGCACTTCGCGTTCGATGGGACCCTTCACGCCGTTCGCCTTATTGTCGCGCGCCTCCGCCGATTCTTTGATCTGCTTTTTCGCCGCCGCGAGTCGTGCGGGCCACACGAAGGTCGGTGCTTTCGTCGCATCGTAGCCGGCCATGTGACCGGTGAGGCGCGTCGTGGGTTTGGTGTATTTCAGCTCGGTGTCGCCGAAGACTTCGCGGCACATCGCGGCGAGACCGGGATCGTATTCGATCAGCAGCGCGCGCGTGTTCACGTGATTGTGGTCGCGGTCGTTCACGCGGTTGTTGTCGAACCACGACTGCACGCCCTCGGCAAAATACTCGTGATGATTCACCGATGCATATTTGCCTTTCCACAGCCCCGCCTTCATCGCCGCGGCGTAAGTCGCCTTCAGCCGCGTGTCGAAGGTCGGGTCCACATTCAGCAGGCCGCGCAGGTGGATGTTGTGCGCGAATTCGTGGATAAGGATGCACTCCGCCGAGTAAGGATCGCCGGGAAAACAGAGCACGTTCTCCTCGGCGACCGAGCAAAGCGGATCCGTCTCGCTGCCGCCGAGCCCGCGGGCGCGCGCGTCCCAAAAATCCTTCGCCGACAGGTTTGTAAATTCCTTCATCTTCTCCCCGGCCATGCGCGCGAACTCCGGCAGGTCAGTGGTGTATTCATCGTGCGCCATGATGCACATGCGCGCGCCGCTCTGGATCATCGCCGCCCGCACATCGGGACGCTTCGCGAGCATCATGTCCACGAGGAACGCGGCTTCCTTCAGTGCGTAGGGATTCACCTTCGCGGAGGCGACGATGGGAAAGCCATTCGCGCTGACCGACTGCGTGTAGAAGGCCGGCACGCCGTTCTTGCCCGACGGATCAAAACGAAAGCCCTGCACCGGCACCGCGCTCGTCACCGCGGCGGTCGTCTTGTCCTCGCGTCCCACGACTACGAAGCGATGCCCGAGCGTCGTGGTGATGACGGTGTCCTGGCCCGGAGCGACGGAGCCATTCGGCACGCGCTCGGAGTCGGTCTTGAGCCAGAAAATGTCGATGGGCTCGCGGCTGCCGTTGATGATTTGCAGTTTCGGGCGCTGGACAGGAGGTGCACCGGTGACGGGCATGAGAGACCCGGCCAGCACGACGCATAGAGCGATGAAGATGTTCCTGAGCTTCACGGATCGGAGCGACCGGGGAAGTGTGTTTTGGAAAGGGCGCGAGATCGCGGGTGGTGTTTTCATGGTTTACGGATGGTGCTCTTCGATCGCGTTCCTTCGCCATCAGGAATCACCGCCTTCGCCGTGCGGTCGCCGATGACAAAACTGCCGAGGCGCGCGCCTTTCTCCGAGCGGATTTCCCACACGGCGCCGGGTCGTGTTTGCTGGCGCTTCGTGCTCGCGGGGGCGATGAGACCGAAGGACTTCGTGCCGCCGTCGGGAGTCATCCAAAACAACTCTACGCTCTCCTCGCGCGAATTGATGAAGGTCACGTCGAACGGATTGCCATCCGGCTTCGAGCGCGGCGTGTCGCCTTCGCTCGCGGGATGCCACGCGAGCGCGGGGAGAGATGCGACGGGAACTTCCGCGAGCGGCGCGGGATTGCTCGGAGCCATTGCCCGGAGTTCGGCCGCGCGTGTTTTGAGTTCGGCCGGCGTATTGCCGTGGAGAAGATTCGTCCACTCGTGCGGGTCCGCGGCGATGTCGTAGAGTTCCTCGTCGCCGATCGCGTAGTGGATGGTGCGCCAGTGGTCGTGGCTCACGGAGTAAGTGTCCGGCGTCTGGAGTTGCGTGATCGCGGCGTGCGGCCACGCGGCCTTCGGATCGCGCAACAGCGGCACGAGGCTGCGCTCGCTCGCATCCTTGTTTTGCGAAGCAGGCAGGCCGCACAGATCCGTCAGCGTGCGGAACAAATCCGTGAGGCTCACGGCGCGATCGCAGACGCCACCGGCAGTGGTGCCCTCGGGCAAACCGGGGGCGCCCTTCGGCGCGCGGATGATCAGCGGCACACGCGTGCAGAGCCGCCAGCCGGTGTATTTCTGCCAGTGCTCCTTTTCGCCGAGATGCCAGCCGTGATCGCTCCAGAGCACGACGATGGTGTTGTCGCGCTGCGGGCTCTTTTCCAACGCATCGAGCACCCGCCCGAGCATCGCATCGGCGAAATGAATCGAGGCGAGGTAAGCCTGGATGCCCTTCTTCCACTGACTTTCCTTCTGGATGTGCTCGAAGTAACGATTGCGCGCGAGCTTCTGCCCGGCGGGCGGAACATCGTCGAGATCGTCCGCCTTGTAGCCCGGCCCGGCTTGGATGCTTTCGAGCGGGAATGGCGCGAAGTATTCCTTCGGCACGAACCACGGCTCGTGCGGCCGGTAGATGCCGCAGGCGAGGAAGAACGGTCTGTCGTGCGCGCGCTGGAGTTGTTCGCCGATCCATTTCGTCACCAGCCAGTCGCCGCCGTATTGCTCGTCGGTCACGTCGAGCGCGGCCCAGTCGGTCTCGTTGTATTGCCACGGCCCGCCGACCGGCAGGCTGATTGGCCGCTTCGCCGGATCGAACGTGCGCGGGAACGGATCGTCCTTCGCCTTTTCCGGGAAGTAATCATCCCACGACTGCGGATCGATGATGTAGTGCAGCAGCTTGCCCGAGCCCGCGGCCCAATAGCCGTTGCGGGAGAAATGGCGCGGCAGCAGTTCCGCGCGCGGCAGCACGTCGCGGAGTTTCTGCATGTTGCTGTAAAGCCCCGAGCGATACGGCGGCACGCCGGTAAAAATCGCCGTGCGCGACGGATTGCACGACGGCGCGGGGCAGTGCGCATTGGTGAAAAGCAAGCCACTCTTCGCCAGCCGATCCATGTTCGGCGTCTTCGTCTGCGGATGCCCCCCGAGACAGCCGATCCAGTCGTTGAGATCGTCCACCGCGATGAAGAGGACGTTCGGCTGAAGTGCGACGGCATGCACGACGCCGGCCCATGCGACGAACAGGGTGGCGAAGATGCGGCGAAGTGCGGGCACGGCGGGACGGCTAGTGCTTCGCCTCGAGCCCTGCGCTGGTGGCGAGGGACAACAAGGCGATTGAAAGCAAACGGACAGTTTTCACGTTGGGGACAACGCGTTCGCGCCCGTCCTTCCCTTCTTCTTCGCCTTGTTCTCGACGGGAGGAGTCCGCTCCCGATGCCTGGGAACGGTTGCGGCGAGAGAGCGCCGGTCGTCGTTGAGGATGAAGACAGCGCTTGGCCGCCCGCCGATGCTCGTGAGCGAACGAGACGTGACGATGCCAGGGAGCGTGGTGTTTCTCATTTTGAAGAACGGTCAGGCGGGCCGCTTCGAGAGCACTTCGCGGATGATCTTCAGCACGGCGTCGCGCTCCGCTCCAGCGATGGGCAGCCGCGGCTCGCGCACCCACTCCGCGCCGAGCCCGGCCTCCTGCTCGATCAGCTTGATGTATTGGACGAAGTGTACGTGCGTATCGAGTTTCATGAGCGGCTGCGCCCAGCGGTACAGCGCACGCGCCTCGTCCCACCGGCCTTCGCGAGTGAGCTGCCACAGCTTTTGGTTCTCCTTTGGAAAAGCGATCCCGCTGCCTGCAACCCAACCGTCGATCCCGAGGATGGCGCTCTCGAGCAACAGATCATCCACCCCGGTGAAGACCGCGTAGCGATCGCCCACGGTATTGCGCAGTTCCGTGATGCGCCGCGGATCGCCGGAGCTTTCCTTCAGCGCCACGAACCTGCCCTCATCCGCCAGCTCCCCGAACAGGGCCGGCGTGATGTCGTTCGCGTAGCTGATCGGGTTGTTGTAAATCATGATCGGCAGGCCGCCGCCCTTCGCGACCGTGCGGAAGTAGTTCAACGCCTCGCGCGGATCGCTCTTGTAGCTCATGGGCGGCATGAGCATCACGCCGGCCGCGCCGAGTTTCTCCACGTCGCGCACATAGCGGATTGCTGCCGCGGTGCTGGATTCCGCAACGCCGCTCAGCACCGGCACACGCCCTCGGGCCGTCTCGACCGCGCAACGCACCACGGCCCGCTTCTCCTCGGGCTCGAGCGTCTGGTTTTCGCCGAGGGAACCGCACAGGATCAGGCCGCTGACACCGCTGTCGATGATCGCCTCAAGATGCCGCGCCGTGGCGGGCAGGTCGAGAGACTGGTCTTGTTTGAGTTGGGTCGTGCAGGCGGGAAAGACGCCGGTCCAGTGTGGCTTCATGGGAGCGGAGACGATGAGGGATGAGGCGATTCTTGCAAGACACCTTCTCGGTCAGCGACGGAGGCGAGGCGCTGGGGCTCAGTGCTCAGAATGACCTCGCTGCTCGCGCTTCACTGCGCACTGAGCACTGCACTGGATGCCAACCGGATTTCTCCATCGACAGCTTCATATCGGCATGCTGATTCGGCGTCGCGACTTTGTCATCAGTGCCGCTGCTGAGAAAAATCGGCACCTTCTTGAAAACGGCGACGCTGGGTTGGAAATACCGGAAACCGCTGCTCACGCGTTCTCATTGCACCCGGCCATGAACATCCCGATGACATTGTATTTGTCCTTGGAAAGTTTCGCCGCCACCCCGCCCGATCGTTTGGTGCCGCCGGAGAATCCGCCACAGGCATAGGGGCAGGTGCGGGATTCCGGCTATGCGGTGTGCATCACCGACAGCGCGCTCGAAAGCATTGCCAGATACCATTCCGTCGAGTCCGGCACCGGTTTGAATGGGCCCTCCGCAGCCAGCCCGATCCAACCCTTGCCGGCGATCTCCTCCCTCATTCCCCGCAGTGCACCGATGGGCTGCGCCGCGCCGCCGCTGGTCACGCTCACGACAAAAACCGGCCAGTTTTTTTCCCGGATCAAAATCCCGCGGGAGGACGAGCCCCACATTCGCTTTCTCGACAGCGGCGCCGCCGGGCGACTTCGCGACATCCTTTTTCAATGCGGGAAGAAGCGGGACCTCGAACTCATTCAGGACGCCGGCCGAGAGTTCGATATCGCCCATCTTGAAAGTCTGGGCCTGCGCGGGCGCGGGAAGGAGAATGACTGCGATCCAGACCGGGAGGATGTATTTCATGGCGACGAGGACGGGTACCTTTGCAGGAGGAAAAAACACGGGAAGAATGCAGCCGATTACGGCGCTGGGTCTCAACCCGCTCCGTGCTTTCATCTAGGCCGTCTCACTCCACCTGTCGGCCGGCTCGCGCGGTCACTTCATCACTGCGAGTTCACCACTTGAAACGGCATCGGTTCCCGATTATTAAAGCAATTGCTCATGCGTCTCACTCGCTTTCTCTTTTTGTCTGTCGTCTTCGCGTTCACCATGGCCGCCGGGGCGGCACAAGTCCTCGCACAAACGGCGACGGCACCGCAGGTTTACCAATGCAAACCCGGCCCTTGGGGCACCGTGGAGTGGCACTACATCTACCTCGAAACCCCAGACTGGATCGTCGCCGAGTTTCCAAAACCCAGTACGCAGCCAACATGGAGCTTCCCAGATTCATCACCCGAGAAGGTCCGGGCGGTTTTCAACAATGCCGGCATCGCGCAGGGCAAAGTGGACGATTGGTTCGCCGACAAGCGCGCCATCCTCAAGGGACCCGAGTCCATCACTCTGTTTCCCAAAGTGGACGACGTGGAGCGTCTCAGCCCCTCTGCCCGCGAGATCGTTTACGCCGAGCTTGCGAAATCCCCGCGCAACGAATTTCACGCCGAACCCTTCTTCATCCTCGACCGAAGCATCGACGAGTGGCTGGGGATCAGAAAGGTGCGCCCGGAAATCCGCGACGTCTTCGAACGGCTGATTTATAAGCGCGGCGATGTACTCGCTTTCAGCGACTTCCCGGTGCTGATGAGTTATGCCAAGGATGCCGCCGAATCGGATGATTTAATGAAGCTCTGCACCCGCATCCGGGCGATTATGGCCTACCTGCGGGCGGAGACGACCACCGACCTTGTCGCCATCGAAAAATACTGGTCGGCCGGATTCCGACGCAAGGACGTGCTGCCCATGCTCGAATCGGTGAGCCAACTCCCGGGCGGCGGCCGGCTTGGCTTTGCCCATCTGCTCCCCGCCCAACCGCGAAAACTTCTCTACACGTATCCGACCTTCGACCTCGCCACGGCGGGGAAGCTGCCGGACTGCCACTGGACCACGCTGAATTTCTTCAACTACCGGACCGAGAACACGTTCCTCGATACCCGGCTCGCCACCAGCCGCGTGCTGCAGGGCTACAAGAAGGTCGAACCGCCCTACGCTTTCGGCGACGCGCTGTTCTTTTTGGGCAAGGACGGCGATGCCCTCCACTCATGCACCTACCTGTGCGATGACCTCGTCTACACGAAGAATGGCGGGGCCATGAATGCCCCGTGGGTCATCTCCCGCATCGGGACGGTGCAGCGCCTCTACGGCCCGAGCGGCGTGACTTCCGTCCAAGGCTACCGCCGAGTCTGGGAGGCGGGACGCTGATCCCTGTCCCCTCGCGCAAGTCCCTCTTCGCCCGCGATCAAAAACAGGCCGCAGCGCGGAGCGGTGACGGCAGGGGCTCGATGCGCAGCCCTTCCCGGATAATCTTCAAGCCGCTGAGGGTCGTCCCACCCTCGCGCACTTCGAGCGCCGCAGTGTGGGTTCCTTCGCCGACCACAGCGGAGCAAGGTGTGGTGCGCATCGCATTCTCCGATGCCCGTGATCCGAATCCTCTCGGCGAATACCGTGGAAAGGACACTCCACACCGCAGTTGTCCGGTGAGCTCACCCGCAGCCGCGCGGACCAGATACGCTCGAAGCAACCAGTGGATCTCCTAAATAAGAATTGTTCTTGATATGGAGAAGGCCGGATGGTCTTGTGTCATCAAGATGAGCAAGCAATCCCCCAATCCCACCACACCTGACGAAAGGATCCACGGCCACGGCCTCCGCATGACCGACCAGCGGCGGGCTGTTTACGACGTGCTGATGGGCAAGCGCGACCATCCCACGGCGGTCGAAGTCTTCACGCGTGTCCGGGAAAAGGTGCCCTCGATCTCGCTGGCGACGGTTTACAACTGCCTCGAGACGCTCGCCGATTGCGGGCTCGCGAAAACCGTGACCGATGAACGCGGGCCGGCTCGCTACTGCCCGAATCTCGACGAGCACGCCCACTTTTTCTGCGAGAGCTGCGGCGGAGTCGCCGATGTCCCGCTGCGCAGTCGGCGGCATCCGGAGGACGTGTGGGAGTTCCCGAAGAACATCACGATTTCACGCCATGAAATCTCCTTCCGCGGGATGTGCCCGAAGTGCGCCGCGGCGGCATCCGCGAAGGCGAAGCAGGCGAAACGCAACTGACCAAAACCCTTTCCAACCAATGAGCCTCGAAATCAAAAACCTGCACGCCCGCGTCACCTCGACCGGCACCGAAATCCTCCGCGGTCTCGACCTCACGATCGAGAAAGGCAAAGTCCACGCCATTATGGGGCCGAACGGCTCCGGCAAGAGCACGCTGAGCAAGGTGCTCGGCGGGCATCCGGATTACGAAGTGACCGAGGGCGAAGTGTTGCTCGACGGCGTGAACCTGCTCGGCATGGGACCCGATGCACGCTCGCGTGCGGGGCTGTTCCTCGCGTTTCAGTACCCGATGGAAATCCCCGGCGTCTCGAATGCGAACTTCATGCGCGCGGCGCTCCAGGCTCGTCTGCCGGAGGGCGAGGAACTCGAGGCGACGGACTATTACGCGCACCTCTACGAGAAGATGGACATGCTGGAGATGGATCGGAAATTCACTGCGCGCTCGGTGAATGAGGGATTTTCCGGCGGCGAGAAGAAGCGGAATGAGATCCTGCAAATGCTGATGCTCAAGCCGAAGTACGCGGTGCTCGACGAGACGGACAGCGGTCTCGACATCGACGCGCTGAAGATCGTCTCGAATGGCGTGAACGCCTACCGCGGGCCGGACGTCGGCTTCCTCGTCATCACCCACTATCAGCGCCTGCTCGATTACATCATTCCCGATATCGTGCATGTGCTCGTCGGAGGCCGCATCGTCCACACCGGCGGGAAGGAACTCGCGCTCGAACTCGAGGCGAAGGGCTACGACTGGATCAAGGACGAGATTGCAGCCGGAGCCGCCGCTTAATTTCCAAAGGAGGACACCATGAGCACAGAACTTCTCGAACCAACCAGCCAGGCCTCGCAACTCGACATCGACCGCACGGCGGGGAATTTTTCCTACCCGGAGTCCCACCAGTTCGACGCAGGCACGGGGCTTTCGCACGCGACGATCGATTACATCTCCGACGTGAAGAACGAGCC
>JBEBGK010000803.1:0-2439 GCA_040081515.1 Chthoniobacteraceae bacterium | reverse complement strand
GCCTGATTCCTCCGCCTTTGCGCCGGTGCATCCGGCGGCATCAGGCCGCCAGAGCAGGATGAAAAAATCATCAGCGTGCGGATGTGCGCGGCCTGGCTTGTCGGGATGTTTTTGAAATCCGACGATTCGGGCCGACAGATAGTCGGCCCCACATTACAGCCCGCCAATTTCTTCGCGTCTCACCTCTCGCTCCTCGCGTGTCGCAAGCGTCTTCACTTTGAGACGAGGCCACTCCTCGCCGATGACGACGGCGAGGCGGGCGCCAAGATGCTCGGCAGCCTGGAACTGCTTCCCGACCTTCGATGGTGTGAGGGAAAAATCGATGCGCTTCCCCGCGTCGCGCAACTCCTGCACGAGCGCGAGCGCCTGCGGGCGGAGTTCCTCCTTTGCGATGACGACGTAGATGTCGCACGCATGCTGCGCGGCGCACCATGCATCGAGCTTCGCCTTCGCGGACGGGATCTCGTCGATCAGATTCAACAGCACCACGTCGCCCATGCCGAAGCCGAGTGCGGGCAGGTCCACCTTGCCGTCGCTCATGAGGCCCAGCAGACGGTCGTAACGGCCGCCGCCCGAGAGGGCGCGCTCGACCTTTCCGCGGTCGAAGACCTCGAAGACCACGCCCGTATAATACGCCAGGCCACGCACGATTCCAAAGTCAACCGCTACGTATTCGAGCAATCCACGGGGAGCGAGATGTGTGTGCAATATCTCGTGGAGACGCGCCAACGGAGTATTGCCTGATATTGAATTGGGATCACGCAACTTATCCTGCCATTCCTGCATCCACGATCGGATGTCTGCGACAGTAGTTCGGAGTGGTTCAAGCTGCCGATTGCTGACCTCATCGCTCTGTCGCTCCATCTTGTCCACGATTGCGAGGAGTTGTTGGAACTCAGCATCTGCAAAGCCTCCGCCTTGATCAACCCGCTTGTGCATCAGGTAATTTGCCCACACATCCCGGCTGGAGAGGCGCACGACGAAATCGTTTCCCGTAAGCCCAAAGGCGCGGAGCATATCGATCTGCACGGCGAGCAATTCGGCGTCGGCCGCCGGTGACGCCTCGCCGATGATGTCGCAGTTGAGCTGGTAGAATTCGCGCAGGCGGCCGCGCTGCTGCCGTTCGTGACGGAAAAAATTCGGCACGCAGAACCACTTGATCGGCTTTTTGAAATCGCGCTCCCGCGCGGCGACCATGCGGGCGAGCGTCGGCGTCATCTCAGGACGCAGCGCGCCCTTCACGACACCCGGTTCCGCGCTCGCGCCCACGGTGAAAAGCTGGCCGACGAGTTCGCCGCCGCTCTTCTTCTCGTAAAGCTCCATCGACTCCACGACCGGCCCGTCGAACTCGACGAACCCATACCGGCGCGCCACCTCGCACCATGTGGTGAGCACATAGTTCCGCCGCGCGCAGTCGGCGGGATAAAAGTCGCGGAAGCCTGCAAGTTTCTCCATGTCGTGGGCGGCGGAGGCTAGGCGGCACGAGCGGGCGCGCAAGGCGGAAGCAATGTGGGGCCGACAATCTGTCGGCCCGAGCAGGCCGGGATTGCGTCTCTCTTCCGGCCCGGACCGGGGATTGCCGGACGGGTTGTGTGAGCGCGTGGGAGCGCTGCGGGATTGGACGCGGTGGTTTCATTCAGGGCGTCAGTGCTAATTCGTCTGAACCGGGCCGACAGGTTGTCGGCCCCACATTGGCCCACATTCCGGATTCACGTCCGTCCAAAGCGCAGCCACAAGAGGCAGGCGATGATCTTCGAACCATTCGATCCCAGCGCGGAGACCACCGAGTTCCGCCGCAAGCTTCCGCACTGGCGGCAGGGTGGCTCGACGTATTTTGTCACTTGGCGGCTGGCGGATTCGGTTCCGCAGGAAAGGATGCGCGAATGGCTGGCGGAACGCGAGCGCTGGCTGCGTGTGCGCGGACTCACGTCGCACGAGGATCTGAATTCGCTGCCGCCGCAGGAGAGGCATGACTTTGAAAACCACTTCGGGACGAAGCTCGATGACTGGCTCGACGAGGGACTCGGGAGCTGCTGCCTCGCCGATCCCGCTGTCGCGCACGAGGTGGAGGGGGTGCTGCGTCACTTTGACGGCGACCGCTACGCGCTCGGCGAGTTCGTGGTGATGCCGAACCATGTGCATCTGCTCGTGACGCCCGCGCCGGACTGGGAACTCTCGAAACTCGAACACGGCTGGAAAGGCGTGTCTGCGAAACACATCAACGCACTGCGCGGCAAGGCGGGCACGCTCTGGCAGCACGAGTCGTTCGATCACATCGTGCGCAATGCGCGACAGCTTGCCTTTCTCGAACGATACATCCGCGAAAATCCCGCCAAGGCGCGTCTGACCGCGGGCACCTTCATCGTCGGCCGGGGGACATTCGGCGCAGGTGGGGCTGACCAATGTGGGGCCGACAATCTGTCGGCCCGAGTGATCGGA
>JBEBGK010000802.1:0-2439 GCA_040081515.1 Chthoniobacteraceae bacterium | reverse complement strand
TTCCAAGATCGATCCCGCGCTCCATCAGGCCCGCAAGCCGGACTGGATCAAGGTGCGGCTGCCGAATAATCCGGTCTTCTTTTCCACCAAGGCGCTCATCACGGACCTGCGGCTGAACACGGTGTGCGAGAGCGCGCAGTGTCCGAACCGCTGGGAGTGCTGGAGCAGCGGCACGGCGACTTTCATGATCGCCGGGGACCGCTGCACGCGGGCGTGTGGCTTTTGCGCGGTGACGACCGCGAAGCCGTTTGCGCTGGAGGAAGACGAGCCGCAGCGCGTGGCCGAGGCGATCCGGCGGATGAAACTGAAGCATGTCGTCATCACCGCGGTCGCCCGCGATGATCTGAAGGACGGCGGGGCGCGGCATTTCGCCCGCACCATCGAGGCTGTGCGCGCATCGGCCCCGGCGATCGTCATCGAGGTGCTCACGCCTGACTTTCACGCGAAGGAGGAATGTCTCCAGAGGGTGGCCACGGCGCGCCCGCATATTTTCAATCACAACATCGAGACGGTCGAGCGGCTCACGGCCGTGGTGCGCTCCCGCGCAAAGTACGGCGTGAGCATGCAGGTGCTCCGACGCATGAAGCAGATCGCGCCGGAAATCGCGACCAAGAGCGGGCTGATGCTCGGGCTTGGTGAGACGGAGCCGGAGATTTTCCAGGCGATGGACGACCTGCGCGAGAACGGCGTGCAGATTCTCACCATCGGGCAATATCTGCGCCCGAGCCCGCAGCATCTGCCGGTGCTCGAATATGTCCACCCGGACACATTCAATCTCTATGGGCGCATCGCTTACGAAAAGGGATTCGAGTTCGTGGCGAGCGGACCGCTCGTGCGGAGTTCGTATCATGCGGCGGATTACGACCCGCGGGCACGGCACGGTCTGAAGTAGCGCAGGCACGCG
Organism: Chthoniobacteraceae bacterium; assembly: GCA_040081515.1. Classification (GTDB taxonomy): domain Bacteria; phylum Verrucomicrobiota; class Verrucomicrobiia; order Chthoniobacterales; family Chthoniobacteraceae; genus SXWH01. The sequence continues at coordinate 1,535 of JBEBGK010000802.1, read as the reverse complement.
GTCTGCGTGTCATTCCGCCGATGACAGCCCAGCCCACAGCCACCCGCGCCAATGTCGCCGCGCTGATTCCGTGCTATTTCGAGGAGAAGCGCATCCGCGACGTGGCCGCGCAGACGAAGGCGCAACTCGACCACGTGCTGGTCGTCGATGACGGATCGACGGATCGCACTTCCGAGGAGGCGAAGGCTGCGGGTGTCGAAGTGATCCGTCACGAAAAGAACGCGGGAAAGGGCGCGGCGATCAAGACCGGCCTGCGCGCGCTGCTCGATCGGCCGGGCGTGGAATTCATCCTCATCCTCGATGGCGACGGCCAGCATCTGCCCGCGGAGATCCCGAACTTTCTCGCCGGGGCGAATGCAACCGGCGCGCCGATGGTGGTCGGAAACCGCATGGGCGACGTGCGCGACATGCCGTTCGTCCGCAAATGCACGAACCGCTACATGAGCTGGACGATCAGCCGTGTCATCGGCCAGCGCGTGCCGGATTCGCAGTGCGGCTTCCGCATGTTCTCGCGCTCGCTGGCGGCGGAATTCCTCGCGACCGAGAGCAGTGGTTTCGATTTCGAGACCGAGATGCTCGCACTCGCCGCGCGCCGGGGGTGCCGCATCGGCGCGGCGAAAGTCAGCACGATTTACGGGGACGAAGTCAGCAAGATTCACCCGGTTCGCGACACGATCCGCTTTTTCAATCTGCTGGACCGCCTGAAGCGCGAAGCCCGGATGCGACGCGGCTAGCGCGCGGCCAGCAACCACGCCACTGCCAGCAGCACGACCGCCGTGGTTCCGCATGCGACCTGCAACCCTCGCCGGGCTCCGCCACGCAATCCGCTTGCGAAAAAGATCGCTCCCAGCGCCACACCTGCGGCAAGGCCGAAGAGATGTGCCATCACATCCACCCGTCCGGCATCGCGGATCGGTGTGCCGTCCGCGTTCATCCGGCCGCCTCCGAACAACGCGAGGAACGCGAATCCCGCGCCGAGCGGCACGAGCAGATGCCACCCCGTCCGCGTCGCCCGATGCATCAGCCGCGATGCAAGCTCACCCCCGGCGAGCAGGCCGAGGCTCGCGAAAAGCGCCGTGGACGATCCGATGCTGTGATGCGACTTCGCCACGTGCGCGAACGCATTGAGCAGATTTCCCATCGCGCCGCCCAGGATCGTGCCGAGCAGCCCCGCGCCGACGCCGAACCTCCACAGCACGAATGCGAACACAAACACCGCGAGGCTCATGTTCGAGACGAGATGCTCCACGTCGCCATGCAATGTCAGGGCGGTGAAAATGCGCCACCACTCCCCTGCCCGGATCGCGTCATCCGCCGCAACGCCACGCGCGATCAGTGGCGGCGGCGCGATCAGTTGCAGGCGGTGAAAAACCACCATCGCCACGAGCGTCACCAGCACCGCGAGCTTCGGAATTTTCAACGGCTCCAGAACCGGCGCACGCGGGCGTGAGCGTTCCTCGCTTTCGAACTCCGTGACCGCCGCGGCGGCCTGTTCACGCGCTGTCTCCTCCACCCGGAGCACCCAGGCACCTCTC
>JBEBGK010000801.1:0-2443 GCA_040081515.1 Chthoniobacteraceae bacterium | reverse complement strand
CTGTCAAACCTGCTTCCGTCGGGCAACGGTATCGTCCTGGATGTCGGCGCGGGCACAGGCCGCGACGCTGCCTGGCTTGCCAGTCGAGGTCTTGAAGTGGTGGCCGTCGAGCCCTCGACGGCGATGCGTGAAGAAGCGCGCCGCCGACACGCGGACGCGAGGATTCAATGGATCAACGACTCGCTGCCCGACTTTCGGCAGGCTTCGCGTCTGGGCCTCACCTTTGACTTCATCCTTCTCAGCGCTGTCTGGATGCACATTCCGGAGAGTGATCGTGCCCGCGCATTTCGTAAGCTCGTCACGCTTCTGAAGCCCGGCGGCGTGATCGCAATGAGCCTGCGCCAGGGGCCAGCCGACTCCGATCGCGGCATGCACCCCGTGTCCGAGCCGGAAATCGAGCGGCTGGCCATAGAGCAGTGTGCATAACGACCACTCAGCAAAGACTTGGCCTACGATGAGCCTCACGCATATCCTGATCGATTTCGAGAGCACGTCGGAGTACCCTTTTAGGACACAGCAGCTTCGGCCGTAAGTGCTGCGCCTTTTAAGTTCACAGAGGAAAATCAAGAACGTATTTCATTTTCAAGTCTCACCCATCTGGTGAGCGCGCCTCGCCGACTCAACCCCTTGAATCTCTCTGTGTTCTCTGTGAACTCTGTGGCTGAGTTGCCGTTTTAAGGTTTATCCTAGAAAAAGCACTTGGCCACAGAGAGCACAGAGTACACAGAGGAAAACCAAGGACCTAGTGTGATCGAGCTTCTCACCTAATTGGTGAACGGGCATCGACAAATAACCCGTTGTTTCTCTCTGTGATCTCTGTGTCCTCAGTGGCTGAACTGCGGTTTTTAGGTTTATACCTTTAAGCGACCGGCTGCCGCAAATGGCACGCCACCCATTGTCCCGGGTAAATCTCTTGTAATGGCGGCTCCTCGCGCTTGCAGCGCTCCTCGACATAAGGGCAGCGCGTATGAAAGCGACAACCTGATGGCGGATTGATCGGGCTCGGCACATCGCCCGCGAGCAGGCGTCGCTGCTTGCGCAGCGTCGGATCCGGCACAGGTACGGCTTCCAGGAGCGCCTCGGTATACGGATGCTGGGGACGCGTAAAAATCGCTCGCTTGGGTGCAATTTCCACGATCTTGCCGAGATACATCACCGCCACGCGATGGCTGATATGCTCGACCACCGCCAGATCATGTGCAATGAACAGGTACGAGAGGCCGAATTCCGCTTGCAGGTCCATAAGCAGATTGATCACCTGCGCCTGTACCGACACATCGAGTGCCGACACCGGTTCGTCGCACACGATCAGCCGGGGCTGCACTGATAGCGCCCGTGCGATGCCGAGGCGCTGGCGCTGACCGCCCGAAAACTCGTACGGATATTTCAGCATCTGGTCGGCACGCAGGCCCACGCGTTCGAATAGGCGCGCCGCGCGCAAATTCACCTCGGCTGAGGAGAGCGACTCGTAATTGCGGATCGGCTCGGCCACGATGTCTGCGGCGCGCATGCGCGGGTTGAGCGACGAGTAGGGGTCCTGGAATACCGCCTGCAGCTCGCGCCGCACTGGTCGCATAGCGGCGCGCTTGAGCCGATCGATGCGCCGCCCGCGCCACAGAACCTCACCCTCGGTCGGATCCTGCAGCCGCAAGATCAGCTTGCCAGTCGTGGACTTTCCACAGCCGGATTCGCCGACCAGACCCAGCGTTTCGCCGGCATTGATCTGAAAACTCACGCCGTCGACGGCGTGAACTTTGGCGCCGCGTGCGAGCCATCCGGTCTTTGCCGGAAAAAACTTGCGCAGCTCCCGAACTTCGAGCAAAACCTCGCCTGAGGCCGTCATGGGACGGGGTTCCAGCAGGCCGCCCAATGGTCCGGACCGTGAGTCGTTAGCCGCGGCACTTCCTGCAAACAACGCTCAGTTGCATTCGGGCAGCGCGGGGCGAAAAGACAGCCTGGCGGCGCGTCCTTCAGCGACGGCACCATCCCGGTAATTTCAACTAGACGTTTGCCGCCCTCCGCGCGTACCGAATCGCCAAGTCGCGGCATGGACCCCAGCAGGCCGCGGGTGTAGGGGTGGCGCGGCCGCGCAAAAAGCGTTTCGACCGGCGCCTCCTCCACTTTGCGCCCCGCGTACATCACCACCACGCGCTGCGCCATCTCGGCCACGACGCCGAGATCGTGAGTGATCAGAATGATCGCCGCGCCGGTCGCGCGCGCTAGCTCGCGCATCAGATCCAGGATCTGGGCCTGTATCGTGACATCGAGCGCCGTGGTAGGTTCGTCGGCAATCAGCAGACGCGGACCGCAGGCCAGAGCCATGGCGATCATTACGCGCTGTCGCATGCCGCCCGAGAGCTCGTGCGGATATTGGCGCACGCGCCGCTCGGGTTCGGGCATGTGTACCCTGCGCAGCATCTCGACGGCTTTGGCCATGGCAACG
>JBEBGK010000800.1:0-2445 GCA_040081515.1 Chthoniobacteraceae bacterium | reverse complement strand
GTGCGGCGGGCGTCTCGCCTGCCGCGGGCGTGGCGTTGGATGTGATGCTTTGGGCAGGCGAGGACGCCTGTCCCGCTCCGACAGGCGGGACGCCTGTCCCACGACTCGCGGCGCCCTTGGCTTCTGCTCGTACGTCGCACGCACCATCGCTCTCCGCGTCAGTGGCATCCGCGGTGAAGTCTCCGCCCGCGCCGTCGGAATGGATCTGCACCTTCGCCTCGAGCCATCCCGCGCCGGCATCCACCGTCACGTCCTTCTCGCTGATGCAATCGCGCAACCTGCGCTCGCCGGCGGTGGCGTTGCCGAGGAGGATGGCGCAGCCGGGGAGTTGCCCCACGCTCGTCTGCGCATCGAGGTCGAATTGCCGGATGCTCTCCAGTGCATCGTCGAAGAACTCCAGCCGGACGGGCAGGGGATGCTGGAAGCTGAACACATCCACGATGCCGCCCCGCACCGCGAACTGCCCCCGCTGCGAGACCTGCGCCGCGCTTTCATATCCGGCATCGGCGAGCTGCCTTAGCAGCGCGTCGCGGTCGAGCTTCTGCCCCTGCGCGAGATCGAGTTGAAGACTCCGCAGCGCCGCTTGGTCCGGCACAGCGTCGTCCAGCGACGCCTTCGTGAGCACGATGATCAGCGGATGCGCGGGGTCCTCCTTTTCGCCGAGCCGCTGCACGATCGCGACCCGGTCGGCCGCCGCCTCGGGGTCCGGCAAGGCGCCTTCCACTGGCGCGATCTCGAGCTCCGGGAAAAAGAGCGCATCCGGGAACCACTGGATGAGTTCATTGTGAAGCTGTTCCTGCGCGGCGAGCGTGGGGCACACGAGCCACAGCCTGCGCGCCGGCGAGCGGGCGATGACCGCGCAGAGCGACGACAGCGCGCCCTCAGCCACATGCCCGAATTCCACGCCATCCGCCCCTTTCGCGACAGCACGGATCCTTCCCGCGAGCACAGGCTCGCAGGCCAGCGCATCGATCAAGTCAGGTGCGCGTTTGGACATCCGGGCGGAGAAGGGACGCTGTCCGCGCGATTGCGGCAACTCATTTCCCACGCAGTCGCACTGGACTCATCCGCAGCGCAGGTGGCGTGGTCGAAAGTGTTGTTCACCTCCAAGGTCGCGAAGACGCGTCTGCTCCCTTCGGACTTCATCGGGTTCGCGTTCACCTTCGAGGAAATGCCGGCCGCAGCGACGATGGTGATGATGACAGCCGCGGTGGATAAGCTCTCGGCGGGGGCTGCGCGAAAGAGGCTGTTTCTTTCCGCAATGGTGGATTACAGGAGCGGGATGATGTTTCTGAAGCACAGGCTGGCAGGGGGATGTGTTGAGCGCCGGGAGGACGCCACGCAATGAGCCAGGGGAGGAGGTGGGGATGGCTCTGGTGGCTCCTGCTGCTCGTGGCGATTGGTGGCGGCGCCTGGGCGTATCTCCATTTCGAAAAGCAGGACGAGAAGCCGCAATACCAGACAGCGGCCGTCAAAATCGTGGACATCACGAGCACTGTCACGGCGACCGGGCAGCTCAGCGCGGTGGTGAGCGTGCAGGTCGGCAGCCAGATCTCGGGCAACATCCAGAAGCTGCATGCGGACTTCAACACGCGGGTGAAAGCCGGGCAATTGGTGGCGGAACTGGATCCGGCGACGTTCGAGGCGAGCGTGCAGCAGGGGGAGGGCGAACTGGCGAACGCCAAGGCGGCCCTCGAACTGACCCAGCTCAACGGGCAGCGCACCACGGAACTTTTCAACCGGAACCTGCTCGCGAAATCGGATTACGACAAAGCGATGGTCGAGTTGCACCAGGCCGAGGCCACCGTGCAGATCCGCCAGGCGTCGCTCGAGCGGATGAAGATCGATCTCGCCCGCTGCAAGATTTACGCGCCGGTCGATGGCGTGGTGATTTCGCGCAACGTGGACGTCGGCCAGACGGTTGCCGCCGCGATGACGGCGCCGGTTCTTTTTACAATCGCGAATGACCTCACGAAGATGCACATCGAGGCGAATGTCTCCGAGGCGGATATCGGCGGCGTGGCCGAGGGGCTGGTGGCCACTTTCTCCGTGGATGCATTTCCCGATCGCATCTTCCACGGCAAGGTGGTGCAGGTGCGGTTCGCGCCCGTGACAGTCGAGAATGTGGTGACCTACGTGACGGTGATCGAAGTGGACAACCCGAAGCTGGAACTGCGACCCGGGATGACGGCGAATGTTTCCGTCGTGCTGGCGGAGCGGAAAGGGGTGCCGGGCGTGCCGAATGCGGCTTTGCGTTTCCGGCCGCCGCAGGAGGCGGGTGCGGAGGGCCGCAAGCCGGGCGGAGCGGGCCCCGGCCGGACCGCCGAGGCGAGCGGGCCGAAGAAGCCGCTCCTCCCGAGGCGAAAAGTTTACCGCATCGACGGGGATTCACTGAAGCCGGTGGATGTAGTCCTCGGTCATCACGTTGTCCGTGATCCCGAGGAC
>JBEBGK010000799.1:0-2448 GCA_040081515.1 Chthoniobacteraceae bacterium | reverse complement strand
GGCAGCATCTTGTCCTGCTTCAGGCGCTCCTCGGGGCGGATGTAGAGTTCGTGGAGCGCGAACCACGCTCCGCCGATCGTGGCGGCGGCGAGCAGAAGGATGACGAACAGTCGGAGCAGCACGGCCGGGATGTCTCGCTTTGCCTAGAGCAATCCGCGCCGCTTCCACTCATCGACATTCCCCGCGGCGGAGCGCTGGATCATGTCGGCCGCGAATTTCAGCAGGCACACCTCCCAGCCCTCGTCCACGCCGTGGATGACGGTGGTCAGCGGATCCTCCGCGCGATCCACCTCCTCGCGGAGGCGGGCCACCACCGTCTCGACCGGGCTGTTCACGATCGACTCGTGCACATCCGTCTTTCGGAACTGGAACCCGTAGCGCATCACGGCGAAGTCCGGTGCGTTGCGCTGCAGCCACTCCATGAACTCCCCCGCCCTCTCGCCAAAATCCTCCGCGAGCATCTTCTGAAAATGCGCCGGCGTGATGATGGCCGGCCGCTCCGCATGCAGGCGCCCGTCCCGGACGCGCACCCGGTCCACGCTGTCCATCAGCTCCGTCACCATGAAGAAGCGGAACACCGTCGTCCCGAAGGTCTCGATCCGGTTTTGCGGTGCCACCATGACGCGCGTGTTTTCCATGGCGTAGTGGATGCTGTCCTCGTTCAACATTGGGTCGCGCGGAAAGTAATGCCCCGCCCCCGCGCTGCAACGAAACTTTTCCGGCACCGCACCCGGCATTCGCAACCCGCTTGCCGCCTCGCCGTCGAACCGCTAATTGCCTCCCCAGTGCCGCAACCACTTCCACCGCCCCTGCTCGACTGGTGCGTCCGCAAGGTCGCCTACGGAATCGCGAGATTGCTCTACAAGGTCACCGTCCACGGCGCGGAGAGACTCCCAGAGGGCGGCTTCCTCCTGCTGCCAAACCACCTCACATGGGTGGATGCCGGCCTGCTCCAGCTCGCGTGCCCGCGCCCCATCCGCTTCATCGTCTGGGAGGAGTACTTCCGCGATCGCCGCCTGCAGCCGATGCTGCGCTTCTTCGGCTCGCTCCCGATCTCGGACACCCGCGCAAAGGAATCGATCCGCGCCGCCGTCGAATGCATCCGCGCCGGCGAAATCGTCTGCATCTTTCCCGAGGGTGAACTCTCCCGCAGCGGCACGCTCCTGCGCATCAAGCGCGGCTACCAACTCATCGCGCGCCAGGCGAAATGCCCCGTCGTCCCCGCGTGGATGGACCAGACGTGGGGCAGCATCTTTTCCTATCGCGGCGGGCGCTTCTTTTGGAAACGGCCGGCATCGCTCCGGAACCCCGTCACCGTCGCATTCGGCGATCCGCTGGAGCCGCGCGCGGCGGACCATTCCACCGTGCGGCAGTGCTTCCTGGAACTCGGCGCATTCAGCTACCAGAAGCGCGCCTTCCTGAAAGGCCACCTCGCCGACGCGTGCCTGAGGGGCCTGATGAAGGAGCCGGGTGCCGTCGCAGTGACCGACGGGATGGATGGCAGTTCGCTCACGCGCCGCCGTCTGCTCGCCGGCGCGCTCGCCCTCGCGGCGATCCTCCGCCGGGATGTCCCCGGCCAGCGCATCGGGATCGTGCTGCCCTCGGGAAAAGGCGCCGTCCTCGCGAACCTCGCCGTCCTTTTCGCCGGCAGAATCCCGGTGAACCTGAACTTCACCGCCGGGAGCGCCGCGACCGCGGCCGCCATCCGGAAATCGGGCATCGAGTGCTGCATCACCGCCCGGGCATTTCAACAGAAGGTGAAGGATTTCCCGTGGCCGGCCTGCGTCATCGCGCTCGAGGAGATCGCCCCCGCCCTCAAGAGTGCCGCCGCGAAATGGTTCATCCTCAGCCGGCTCATCCCCACGGGCCTGCTCGCCCGCATCGCCCGCATCCCGCGGCACGGGGACGATCGCGAGGCATTCCTCCTTTTCAGCAGCGGCAGCGCCGGCGAACCGAAGGGCATCGTGCTCACCCACCGCAATCTCCTCGCAAACGCGCGGCAGGTCGCCGAGATGCTCGATCTCGGCCCGGACGACATCATCCTCGGCGCGCTGCCCTTCTTCCACAGCTTCGGCGCCACCGTCTGCCTCCTCTACCCGATGATTGAAGGACTGAGGGTGGTCACCTACCCGAACCCCCTCGAGACCCACAAGTGCGCCGCCCTCATCGAGCAGCACCACGTCACCCTCCTGCTCGCCACGCCCACTTTCCTCCGCGGATACCTCAAGCGCGCCGCGCCCGAGCAGCTCCGCAGCGTGAAGCTCGCCGTCACCGGCGCGGAGAAACTCCACGACGAACTCGCGCACGCATTCAAGGCCCGCTTCGGCATCGACGTGATGCAGGGCTACGGCCTCACCGAGACATCCCCGGTCGCCTCGTTCAATCTTCCGAACCGCGCGCCCGAATCCGGCCAGCCCACCTCCCGCCTCGGCAGTTCCGGCAAACTAG
>JBEBGK010000798.1:0-2449 GCA_040081515.1 Chthoniobacteraceae bacterium | reverse complement strand
CCCGGGATCGCCGTTCCAGTTCAAGGACAACTTTGTCTGGATCCCCGTCGAGGTCTTCGAGGAGCTGGATCGGTTCAAAAGCGAAAGCTCCACACGCGGGGCGAACGCGCGCGAGGTGCACCGGCGGCTGAGCGAGCGCTTCATGAACCCGAGCGACATGCAGGCGGGCGTGAAGCTGGAGAACGGCGGCACGCTGCGCGTGTGCATCAATCCCACTGCGCGTTTCGATGGCGATGGCTGGCATCTGGTGAGCGGCTCCACGCGTTTTCAGGCGCTGCGGGATCTCTTTGCCGACCTGACGCTGCCGGACAATCGCATCCTCGCCGCCGCGTGCGGCGTGGCGGACGCGGAGAGCGGTCCCGTCATCCTCGTCACGAAGGATCTCAACATGATGCTGAAGGCCCGCGCACTCGGGCTCGAGGCGCAGGACTACCGGACGGACCGGGTCGAGGACATCGACATCCGCCTCACGATGCGCCGCAGCGAGGAGGAATACGAGACGATGGACGTCCCGCCGCACACCGTGCAGGCCTACGCGAGCCAGGAATCGATCGTCATCCCCGGGGCGAAAGGCTTCGTCCAAAACCACTACCTCCTTCTCCGCAACGAGGAGGAAACCACGCATGCCATCCCCGCGCGCCACGTCGGCGCCGGCGAACTCCACAAGCTGCGCCGTGACCGCATCGCCATTCGCGGCGGACGCACGCTCGCGGCGCTGAATCTCGGCCAGCGATTCCTGCTCGATGCACTCTACGACCCGGCCATCACGCTCGTGACGGTCTATGGCAAGGCCGGCACCGGCAAGACGCTGCTCACCGTCGGCGCGGCGCTCGAGCAGGTGCAGACGGGCGTCTTTGAGAAAATGCTCATCACCCGCGTGATCATGCCCACGGGACGGGACATCGGTTTTCTCCCCGGCAAGCTGGAGGAAAAGATGCAGCCGTGGGTGCAGCCCGCATTCGATGCGCTGGAACTCCTGCTCACGCGCCCGCGCCGTCCCGAGCACTTTGAGAACAAGCGCCAGAGCCAGCGCAAATCCGACGACCAGAAGCAACATTCCCAACAGCCGCCGCCGCAGGTCAACGGCCCGCAGAAACCGATGCGCCCGTGGGAACCGCTCACCGCGAGCGGCCGCCTGGAAATCGAAGCCATCACGCACATCCGCGGACGCAGCATCCCGAACGCGGTCTTCAACGTGGACGAGGCGCAGCAGCTCACCCCGCACGAGGCGAAGACGCTCATCACGCGCATGGGAAAAGGGAGCAAGATGATTCTCATCGGCGACCTCGGACAGATCGACAATCCCTACGTGGACGCCCACACGAACGGCCTCGTGTACGCGCGCAACCGCCTGCAAGGGCAGCCGTGGATGGCGCACATCAATCTCTTCAAGGGCGAGCGCAGCGAGATGGCCGAGGTCGCCGCGAACCTGATGTAATCCGGAGCGCCGACCGTCCCGGCGGCCACGAAAGACAAAATGCGCAGCGCAGATTTTTCCCTTCGCATGCAACCCGGAAATGTCCCGCTTCGCGTGATGCATACGTGGCCGGCGAGGACGCACGGCGCTCCACTCGCCCGGTGAGCGCGCCCCGCATCCTCGTCATCCGCGGTGGGGCCATCGGCGACTTCGTCCTCACCCTGCCGGCGATCCGGATGCTCCGGCAGACGCTGCCACACTGCCATCTGGAAATCCTCGGCTACCGGCACATCGCTGAACTCGCACTTCACGGCGGCCCCGAACCCGACAAGACCTACGCCGACGCCGTCCGCAGCATCGAATACGGCCCACTCGCCGCATTCTTCGCCCGACGGCGGAATCTCGCGCCGGACCTGTGCGAATACTTCGCCAGCTTCCAGCAGGTCGTGAGCTGGCTGTTCGACCCCGACGGAATCTTCGCCGCGAATCTGGAACGCGCCGGCGTCCGCAACTTCCTCGGCGTTTACGAAAAGATCACCGACCAGGATCACGCCAGCGTCCAGCTCGCGCGCGGCCTCGAGAAAATGGCGATCTTTCTCGACGATACCACTGCACGCCTCATCCCCGACGCCGACCGCCGGGAATCCGCCGACACATGGCTCGGCGAACACGCGGCGAAAAACGACGGCCGCCCGCTCATCACCATCCACGTCGGCTCCGGCAGCGAGAAAAAGAACTGGCCCGCGGAAAACTGGCGTCGGGTCGCCGAACGCTTCGCCGCATCCGGCAACCGGCTCCTGCTCATCGGCGGAGAAGCCGACCACTTCGTGCTCGATTCGCTCGCCCGTTCGCTGTCAGCCCACGCGCCCATCGTCGCGCGCAATCTCCCTCTTTCCACCCTCGCAGCCGTCCTCGCGCGCAGCACCCGCCACTTTGGCCACGACACCGGCATCTCGCACATCGCTGCGGCGACCGGCGCACCGAGCACCGACCGTTCGAGCCATCGCACGAGGCCCGACGGCTCCGGCGTCG
>JBEBGK010000075.1:0-9456 GCA_040081515.1 Chthoniobacteraceae bacterium | reverse complement strand
AGGGTGATCACGAGGATCTTCTCGGACCGCCCGAGCGGCACCAGGGCCGGCGGCCGGAGAAACGCGCCCACCGCGAGCAGGAGGATGAGCACCGTCTGCACCACGCGATCCACGGCGCCAAACGCGAGCGGGCCGAGCACCACCATCATCCCGAACACGACCAGCACGCCGATGCCGCGCCAGTCGCGTTTCGGCGTGGATTTCTTCCGTCGGGACGAGCGGCTGGCCAGCATCCGGCTATCCCGTCACTTGGTTCCCCACTTGGCGAGCGCCTTCACATATGCGGGCCGGAAGCACTCCGCGATCCGCTGCCACTCCCCGATGCTCGCCTCCTCGCGGGGCGCATGGAGGACCCAGGGCTTCGAGCCGTTGTGACGGACCTCGATGGTGATTTGGCTGTCGAATTCCCCCGGGTCCACAAATCCCACGCGCCGCATCGTCTGATCGAGAATCCTCCAGAACTCATGGGCCGATTCGCACCGATCCACCTCGAGCGCGAGCACCTTGGCCTGGAGCAGCGTGTACTGCACCGCCTGACGACGGCCGAGCACCCGCTTGATCTGATGATGCGCGTCGCGCCATGAGTTGATGCGCAGGAAGTGCCGGACCACGCCGAGCGCCATGAGGAAGATGAGGCCCACGCCGATGGCGATCGGCACCGTCTCGTTCTGGTTCCAGAAAATCGTGAGCCCCACCAGCGACAGGACCACGCAGACGCCGTACAGCCCGACGAGGATCCGCCGCTTGGAAATGCCGAGCCGCTCCAGCCGGTGGTGAAGGTGCTCGTCATCCGCGTGGAAAAGGGGAAACCCGCGCAGCGCCCGCCGGCCGAGCGCAAACGAGGTATCCAGGATCGGCAGCCCGAGCCCGATCACCGTGACGAGCAGCACCGCCGCGACCGAGCCCTTGTGGGAGCTCGAGAGCGAGAGCACCGCGATGGTGAAGCCGATGAGATAGGCGCCGCCGTCGCCGAGATAGATCTTCGCCGGAGGGAAATTGAAGATGAGGAAGCCCAGCAGCGCGCCGGCCATCGTGAACGCAAACCACGCGAGGCCGAAATGCTCCGAGTAGAAGCCGACGAGGCCGAGCGTCACCGACATGAAAAGCCCGAGGCCGCTCGCCAGTCCGTCAAAGCCATCGATCAGGTTGACGATGTTCGGAATCGCGATGAGCCAGAACACCGTGACCGGGCCGCTCCATCCGCCGAGTTCGAACGTCCCGAAGCGTCCGAGCGAAAATTTGTCGATGCCCAGCCCGAGCGCCGTGACGAGGCTCGCGATCGCGATCTGGCCGGCGAGCTTCTTCTTTGCGCCGAGCGGCTGCACGTCGTCCCACAGGCCGAGACCGTACATCATCACCGTGCCGACGAGGATCGGGAACCATTCGAAAGCCCGCGGCGGATCCAGCAGCAGGATCACCACCACGCTGAGCGCGAGGCTCAACATGAGCGGGATGCCGCCGAGCCGCGGGACCGGATTCGATTGCCGCTTGCGGGCTCCATCCGGCGCATCCATCCCCACCCCGGTGTGCGCAAGGCGGATCACCCACGGCGTCGTGATGACGGCCAGGAGGAACCCGAAGGTGAGGAAGAACAGGATCTTCGTCATGACAACTCCGGGACGAAGCCCTCGCCGGGAAAATGAGGCGCAAGCGCTCGGGAGTCGCTCGTCGTGGTTGGGCTGGGCATGCGGTTGAAACTGGAGCACGGCCGGTGCCATCGGTCGCCCCGCGCAGCCGGGCATCTTCCGCCGCCGGCGGCGCTGGGCGAGCGGCGACCATACGCAGAATTCAGGGAGGCAAAATGAAAATGTCCCGCTCCCGTCCTTCCGACGTCCTCTTTTCCGGGGCGTGGCGGTGCGATTTGGACCGCAATCCGGCGCTGCCGCTGGCATTTTGTTTGATCATGCAGGCCCCCGTATGGTGTAAGAGCCGAAACATTGGAGTGAGCGAGTACATCAGACACAGAAATGTAACCGGGGATTCCGTGTTACCCCCTTTATGAGACTTCCCGAGCCCGGCGCCGGGAAATGATTCCGATGGTGCGTTTCGTCGTGATCTCCTTGCGCGGCATCCTCGCTGCGGTTGCGCTGCTGTGGCCCGAGACGGGGTGGAGCCAGGGCGCTGGCGACAGGCCGCTGGTGGTCGGCAGCGAGGAGGATTACCCCCCATTCGCACTCGGCAGGACGGCTGCGACCGCTGACGGATTCACCGTCGATTTGTGGAAGGCTGTCGCCGCGGAAAAGGGGCTCAAATATGCGATCCGCGTCCGTCCCTTCCGGGAACTCCTCGACGAGTTCAAGGCCGGGAAGATCGACGTGATGATCAATCTCGCCGAGTCGGAGGAACGGCACGACTTTGCCGATTTTTCCGTTCCGCATGTCATCGTTCACGGCGCGATTTTCGTCCGCAAGAATCAACAGGCCATCCAGTCCGAGTCTGATCTCGCCGGGAAATCCATCATCGTCCTGAATGCGGATCTGGCGCACGATTATGCGGTCGCGAAGGGATGGGAAAAGAATCTCGTGCCCGTCCCGACGGCGGCAGACGGCCTGAAGCTGCTCGCGTCCGGAGAGCACGACGCGATGTTGCTCAGCAAGCTGGTCGGGATGCAGACGCTGGGCGCGCTCGAGCTGAAGAATATCGCACCGCTCCAGTCAAAGGCGGGCTTTTCCCAGCGGTTCACGTTTGCCGTACGCGAGGGCGAAGCGAACCTGCTGGCTGCAATCAACGAGGGGCTGGCCCTGACGAAAGCGAACGGAGCCTATGATGCCCTCTACGAGAAATGGTTCGGGATCTTCGAGCCGAGGGAGATCTCTTTGCGGGATTTCATCAAGTATCTCGGGCCGGTCGCCGCGATGCTCGCCCTCCTCGGCGTGTTCCTCATGGTGCGACACCGCGACCAACGGCTGGCCGGCAGGCGACTCCGCGAAAGCGAGGAACGGCTGCGGCTCGCGCTCTCAGGCGCAAATCAGGGCCTCTACGACCTGAACGTCCAGACCGGCGAATGCCACGTGAGCCCGGAATACGCGCTGATGCTCGGATACGATCCGAAGGATTTCCGCGAGACGAATGCGTCGTGGGTCGAGCGGCTGCACCCGGACGAGCGCGACCGGGTCTTCCACATTTACAACGAGTACGTCGAGGGGCGGCGGCCGGAATACCGGGTGGAGTTCCGCCAACGGACGAAGGACGGACGGTGGAAGTGGATTCTCTCGCTCGGGAGCCTCGTCGCGCGCTCATCGGACGGGCGGCCGCTCCGGATGCTCGGCACGCATACCGACATCTCCGCCCGCAAGGAGATCGAGGAAACGCTCCAGAAAAACGAACGGCTCTTTCGCACCCTGACGAGCCATGCGCCCGTCGGCATCCTGATGTCGGACGTCCAGGGCGGATGCACTTTTGTAAACGAATACTGGTGCGCGATCGCCGGGATGAAGCCCGGGGAGGCGACCGGGAAGGGATGGCTGACTGCGGTGCATCCCGAGGATCGGGACCGCGTTTACTTCGCCTGGCGGGTCGCGGCCGGAGGCGGCAAGGATTTCGCGCTGGACTACCGCATGCAGTCGCCCGGCGGCCGCGTCACCTTCGTCCACGGCACCGGCACGGCGCTGCACGATGATCGCGGCGAACTCACCGGCTTCATCGGCACCATCACCGACCTGACGGAGCGGATGCGCGCGGAGGCCGATCTCAAGCAGAGCGGAGAGCACATCCGGGCAGTCATGGAACTCGCGCCCGAATGCATCAAGATCGTCTCGGCCGACGGGCGGTTGCTCGAGATGAATCCCGCGGGACTCGCGATGCTCGACGCCACGTCCCTCGATCAACTCCGCGAGCGCGCGCTGCTGGACCTCATCGCCCCCGAGGATCGCGCCGCCTTCACCGGACTGCACCAGCGTGTCCTCGAAGGCGGCACCGGCCGCTGCGAATTTGCCGTCGTCGGGCTGAAGGGCGCGAGACGGACTCTCGAGACTCACGCGGTCCCCTATCGCAATTCCCGGGGCGAAATCATCGGCTCGCTCGGCATCACGCGGGACATCACACAGCAGAAGGAAGCCGCCGCCGAGCTGGAGCGGACGTTCTCGACCCTGCAGTTGTTCATCAACTCCGTGCCCGCCTACATCTCCTTCGTCGATGCGGAGGAACGCTACCGGCTCGTGAACCGGAAGTACGAGGAATATTTTGGCCGTCCGGCAGCAGAGATCGTCGGCCAGCTCGTGCGCGACATGCATTCCCCGGAGGCCTACGCCTGGATCGAGCCACACATCCGCACGGCGCTTGCCGGGCAGGCGGTGCGATACGAATCGAAGCCGAAGGACGGCGACGGGAACTCCCATTGGTTCGACGTGCGTTACATCCCACGCCGGGGCGCCGATGGCTCGATCGCCGGGTTCTTCGCCCTGGTCTTCGACATCACCGAAAGAAAACAGGCCGAAGCCATCAATGCAGGCGAGCGGGCTGTTTTGGAACTGATGGCCGTGGGCGCCCCGCTCGGCGACGTGCTCCAGCGCCTCGCAGTCAACTACGAGGAGATCTTCCCCGGCATGCTTTGCTCCGTTCTCCTCACGGAAGCCGATGGAAAAAGACTCCGGCACGGCGTCGCGCCCGGTTTGCCTGAGGATTACTGGAGGTCGTTGGACGGAATGGAGGTCGGCCCTACAGCCGGATCCTGCGCCACAGCTGCCCACACGATGTCGATGGTCGTGGTTGCGGACATTGCCAGCGATCCGCTCTGGGAGGATGCAAAGGACCTCGCGCTCCAGCATGGACTCCGGGCGTGCTGGTCCCTGCCTATCGTGTCGTCGCGGGGCGGACTGCTTGGCACATTCGCGATGTATTACAGGGAGATTCATCCCGCCCGCCCGGATGAAATCCCGGCGCTTCAGCGCGGTGCGCACTTTGCGAGCCTGGCAATCGAGCGCGATCAGTTGTTCCGCTCGCTGCAGGCAAGCCACACCCGGCTCGACACGCTCGTCACCCACCTCCCCGGCATGGCCTACCGCTGCCAGAACGACCCGCACTGGACGATGACCTACGTCAGCGACGGCTGCGAGGCCCTCACCGGATACCGGCGCACGGAATTGGAAAACAACCGCAGCATCACCTACGCCGACTTGGTGCATCCCGAGGATCGCGACTGGCTGTGGGCGAAGTGCCAGAAAAATCTGGACGCCCGCATTCCCTGCCAGAACGAGTACCGCATCATCGACCGGCAAGGCCGGGAGCGCTGGGTTTCCGAGCGGGCCTCTGGTGTCTATGATTCGGAAGGGCGCCTGCTCGTCATCGACGGGTTCATCCAGGACATCACCGCGATCCGGCAACTTGCCGCCGAACGCGAGCAACTCGACCGCAAGATGCTGGAAACGCAGAAGCTCGAGAGCCTCGGTGTGCTCGCCGGAGGCATCGCGCACGATTTCAACAACATCCTCACCACGATTCTCGGCAACGCCACGCTCGGCCTCCAGGAGGTCCCGGCCAGTTCATCGGTCCACGAGTCGCTCGATCAAATCACCCACGCCGCCACCCGCGCCGCGGAACTGTGCAAGCAGATGCTCGCCTTCTCGGGCAAGGGCCGCTTCATCGTCCGCCGTCTCGATCTCGGGCAGCTCATCCGCGAGACGGAGCAGATGCTGCAAATCTCGGCCAGCAAGAAGGCCGTCCTGCGCTTTTCGCTCCAGCAGGGATTGCCCCCGGTGGAGGCCGATGCCACCCAGATCCAGCAGGCGCTCATGAACCTCGTCATCAATGCCTCGGAAGCCATCGGCGACCGGGGCGGTGTGATCACCGTATCCACCGGCCACGCGCACATCGATCGCGCCGTCCTCAGCGGAGCGCTCGCGGCGCCGAACACGCCGGAGGGGGACTATGTTTTCCTCGAAGTCGCCGACGACGGGTGCGGAATGAACACGGAGACGCTGGCGAGGATTTTCGACCCTTTCTTCACCACGAAATTCACCGGCCGCGGCCTAGGGCTTGCCGCCGTGCTCGGCATCGCCCGCGGGCACCGCGCCGTCCTGACGGTCCGGAGCGAACCCGGCCGCGGCTCCACGTTCCGGCTCCAGTTCCCGGTGGCGAGCGGACCGGTCGAGCCTGCTCCCCCGGAAGCCGCCGCCCCGGGCGCATGGAAAGGCCGCGGCACCGTCCTCGTCGTGGATGACGAGGAGACCATCCGCAATGCGCTCCTGCTTATGTTTCGCACCATGGGCATGGACGCCGTCCCCGCGGCCGATGGCGAGGCGGCCGTGGAAATCTTCCGCGCAAACCCGGCCAGATTCGCGCTCGTGCTGCTCGACCTGACGATGCCGGGAATGGACGGAGAACAGACATTCACCGAACTTCGCCGGCAGCGCGCGGATATCCCGGTCTTGCTCATGAGTGGCTTCAGCGAAAAGGAAGCCCTCGCGCGCTTCGCCGGCAGGAGCGTCACGGGATTCATCCAGAAGCCGTTCGGGCTCGATGCCGTGCGCTCCGCAGTCCGGACGGTTCTCGCCGGATAGCGCGGTGTCAGTTCATCCGCAGCCGCGCCTCGTCAGAGCGCGGGCAGATCACCTTTTTCGCGGGCCCGCTGGCGAATCCAGACGGATGGCGCGCCCCGCCTACTCCGCGGTCTTCAGCACGAGATCCTTGAACTGCACGACCATCGCCGGTCCCGCGTGGATCTGCAGCGCGAGCAACCCCTCCTTCGCGCCACCCGAGTGTTCATCCGTCACGTCCACCGTCTGCTTCCCATTGATGAAATGCTGGAGGTGGTTCCCTTTCGCGACGATCCGGTACTCATTCCAATCCTCGCTCTTGATCGAAGCCTGGATCTCATCCGAGTTCCCGACGGTGCCGGTCACTTCGACCGTGAAGTCCTTGCTCTTCGGCTTCGACGGATCCTTGGCCTGCGGCTTGATGACCGTCTTCTCCCCGCGCTTGGCGAGGATGCCGCGCCCCTTTTCCTCGTAGAGAATCCCGCTGTAGGTCTTCCCCGCCTCGAAATCCGCCTGATACCCGCTGATGATCGGCCCGCACGCGCCGGGCTCGAGCGTCTTCGAACGGTACTGCACGCCGCTGTTCCCCTTCTCGATCCGGTATTTGAAAGTCAGATCGAAATCCGAAACCGTGCCGCCCTTCCAGACGAGGAACGTGTTGTGGGTGATCTTGGTCTCGCCCTCACTGCCCGTCTTCCCGGTGATCGCGCCGTCCTGCACGGACCACAGCTTCATGTTGCCGTCCCAGCCGGAGAGATCCTTGCCGTTGAAAAGCTGTTTCTCGCCCGCGAATGCGAGCGTGCCGAGGGTGAGGAGTGCGATGAGGGTTTTCATGGAATGGGAAGGTGTGTCGCTGGCTTTACCCGCGATGGCAAGCCGCCTTGGGAAAAATGTGCGCACTGTGGAGCCGACGACTCGTCGGCTGGCGGGATGGGCACAGGCGGCGGGATGGCGCGGAGCAAGACGCACTCCGTGCCCGCAAACGCGCCCTCCGCAGCAAAGGCGTGACAGGCAAACCTGCGATTGACGTTTCAGCGCGGGAAAATCACCAATGCAGCCTCTTCACCCCACACACCCATGGAACTCACCGGCAAGGCAGCACTCATCACAGGCGGCACCCGCGGCATCGGCGCCGCCACCGCGATCGCATTTGCGAAAGCTGGCGCCGACGTCGCAATCTCCGGCCGCCACGACGACGAGGACGCGGAGCAGACCAGACGCGCCATCGAATCCCTCGGCCGCCGCTGCGAACTCATCCTCGCCGACTGCGCGAAGCCGGCCGATTGCACGCGGCAGGTCGAGCAGGCGGCAAGCGCACTCGGGCGCCTCGACATCCTCGTGCATGCCGCCGGCGGCCCCGTCGGCGGCGGCCTGCTCGAAGTCACCCCCGAGGCATGGCACGGCGCGTTCGATGTCCACGTCCACGCGGTCTATCACCTCTGCCGCGCCGCCGTCCCGCACATCCGGCGGAACAAGGAGGGCGCCATCGTCCTCATCTCCTCGACCGCGGGCAAACTCGGCGTCCTCGGTGCCGTCGCCTATCAGGCCGTCAAAGGCGCGCTCCCTCAGCTCACCCGCGCGCTGGCCCGCGAACTGGCCGCCGACAACATCCGCGTGAACTGCGTCGCGCCCGGCGTTGTCCGGACGAAGTTCCACCAGCACATGAGCGCCGAGCAGAAAAAGCTGAACCTCGAACAGCGCATCCCGCTCCGGCGCGAAGGCACGCCGGAACAGGTCGCGGACGTGATCCTGCTGCTCGCCCGGAACGACTACATGACCGGCGACACAGTCACGATCGACGGCGGCCTCACCGCGCGGATCGCATAACAGCCTGATGAGAAAGCGCGTCTCCCTTGCTCTTTGCCTTGCTCACCGCGCGCTCCGAAAAAGAGCAACCGCACGAGCAAGCGCGACACGCAAGAACGGCGCGCTTCGGGTTTTTCGACTGTTTCCGAGACGGGGCGAAGGCCCTACTTCTTTCCAAAGAACCCCTTCAGGTTCTTCAGCCCCTTCACCGCGATGTCATTGCGGTTGGGCTCGATCTTCCGCCAGATGGCCGCAGCGCGCGCGATCACCTTCACGTCCGTGGTGAAGCTCTCGATCACCACGTCACCCTTGTATTTGATCTTCTTCAGCGCCTTCACGATCGGCTTCCAGTCGATGTGATCGCCGCCCGGCGTGCCGCGGTCGCTCCCGCACGCGTGGAAATGCGCCAGGTTCTTCCCCGCCTTCTTGATCGCCGCCGCCTGGTTCTTCTCCTCGATGTTCATGTGGAACGTGTCCAGATGCAGCTTCACCGCCTTACTCCCCACGGCCTTCACGAGCTTGAGCCCCTGATCGCACGTGTTCAGAAAGTCCGTCTCGAAGCGGTTCAGCGGCTCGATGCAAAGCATCACGCCCTTGCGCTCGGCGTACTTCGCGAGCGGCTTCAGGTTTTTCACCACGAGGTTGAACTGCTTCTTTTTCTCCGCGTCATCATGCGCGCCGATGAGGCCGACGACGGAGTAAATCGGCCCGATGACGCGCGGGCAGCCCATCACCTTCGCCTGGTCGATGAGCGCGCGGACGTAGTCAGTGGCCGTCTTTTGATCCTTCGCGCTGCCGCGGAAATCCCGACCCGGCCCCATGCATGCGCAGATGCTGCCGATGGCGATGCCCGCCTTGTCCGCGGCGGCCTTCACTTTCGCGGGATCGATGTGGTCCGGGCTTTCGACCGGGATTTCGACGGTCTGGAAGCCCCATTTCTTGAACTTCGCAAAGAGCGAGACGCTCGCGGTGGTGAAGGGGCTGACGTAGAGGAAGGAATTGATGCCGAAACGCATGGTGTGTGTGAGTTGTGGTTGGAGTGCTGGAAAAAGCCGCGGCATTTGCGCTGGCGGCACGCGGGGAGTCAAGCGGGAGCTGCGCGTCGGAGACTCCCAAAGGTTCAGTATTCGAAGGCAACGCGGGCACTCCGGCCCGCAAAGCAGGTGAGACGCGAGTT
>JBEBGK010000074.1:0-9464 GCA_040081515.1 Chthoniobacteraceae bacterium | reverse complement strand
ACGTGAAGGTGCCGGACGACCGCAAGTTCATCGGCTTCGACGGCTACAAGAAGGCGATCGACTGCCTGAAAAAAGGTGACGTCGCGATCTTCACCACGCCGCTCGCGTTCCGCTCGGTGCACTTCGCCTACGCGGTCGAGAGGGGGGTGAATGTCTTCATGGAAAAGCCCGTCACCGCGGACGGCCCGAAGTCGCGCCTCATGCTCAAGATCAACGAGGAGGCGAAAAAGAAGGGCCTCAAGGTCGCGGTCGGCCTCAACAGCCGCCACGCGCGCAATCTCCAGGAACTCCACAAGCGCATCCATGACGGCGAAATCGGCGACATCCTTTTCATGCGCGGCTATCGCATGACGGGCCCCATCGGCTCTGTCTTCTCCGAAAAGTATCCCGGCCCGGACAACAACCTCCCCGGCAAGCCAAATGAACTGCGCTGGCAGCTCTCCCGCTTCCACAGCTTCCTCTGGGCGAGCGGCGGCGGATTTAGCGACTTCTTCATTCATCACATTGATCACCTGAGCTGGATGAAGAACGCGTGGCCCATCAAGGCGCAGGCCGTCGGTGGCCGCACCTATCGCGGCAACTACATCGATCAGAACTTCGACAGCTACGCGGTCGAATACGTCTTCGAGGACGGCGCGCGTCTCTACCAGGAGGGCCGCTGCATGGTTGGCGCGAACCAGATCTATTCCAGCTACGTCCATGGCACGAAGGGCATGGCCATCGCGGCGAAGAGCGGGGACACCGGCGCACCGTCGATGATCTTCAAGGGCCAGAACCCGAGCAAGAGCAACCTCCTCTGGCAGTCCGAAGTCGCCAAGCACGAGGCGGAGTCGCACTTCAATGAATGGACCGACCTCGTGGACGCCATCCGCGCCGACAGGCCCTACAACGAGCTGCAATACGGCGTGGAAGCCAGCGTCGTCACCTCGATGGGCCGCATGGCCGCGCACACCGGGCAGGAGATCACCTTCGAGGAAATGATGAACCACGAGCACGAGTATTGCCCGGATGCCGACAAGCTCACGATGGACAGCCCGCCGCCGGTCGCGTCCGACAAGGACGGCAAGTACCCCGTCCCCACGCCCGGCGAACGGAAGGGACCGCGCTGGCAGGAGTATTACGCGTGAGTGAGGCGTAGAGTCCTGCTCTGAAAGATTCAAAGCGCCCGGAGCGATCCGGGCGCTTTTCCTTTCGACAGGCAGAATTGAAGCGGATCCCGTTTCTTGACCGAAAGAGTCGGACCCCGCACCTTGCCCTTCATGAACTGGACCGAGCACATTGTCGCTGATCCGAATGTCTGCCACGGCAAGGCATGCATTCGTGGCACCCGCATCCTCGTGTCCGTCGTGCTCGACAATCTCGCGGCGGGGCTGACTGCGACTGAGATTGTGATGAGCTACCCGTCCCTCAAGCCGGCGGATGTAACGGCGGCGATGGCTTACTCGGCCGATCTCGCGCGTGAACGCGTCGTCGGCACTCCCCATGTGGCGGCGGCATGAGGTCCAAGATTGACGAGAACCTTCCACCGGAGGCGCCTGAACTGCTCCGAAGCAGCAGACACGACGCCGACACGGTTCTCGATGCGGCGCTCGGCGGTTCGCCCGACTTCGCGCGCGCGGAGGAACTACCGCGCCCGTGAGCGGCGCAACTGCGGCTCTACCGCGACAATGTGCAACGCGCTCAGCGTCGTGCTCGCCTCCTCATCGGCAAAGACGACGACCCTTCCGCCCTTCGGGCTGATCGCCACATAGTCGGGATGCTTCACCCGATACTGCCTGCCATCGGAAGTCTTAATCCGAAACGGCACGAACGGCTCTGTGTTGATTGATTTGCGCACTTCGTCAGTCATGGCTCCTATCTACACAAGACCACACCCACGTGCCACCGCTTTCCGCGCAACATTCCGCCCGCTGCCCGTGGCCGACGAAGCCGCTCGACATCATATACCACGACACGGAGTGGGGCGTGCCTTCGCATGATGACCGGCACCTTTTCGAGATGCTCATCCTCGAAGGCGCGCAGGCGGGGCTGAGCTGGTCCACGATACTCGCGAAACGGGATGGCTACCGCGAGGCGTTCGACAATTTCGACGTGGAACGCATCGCCCGCTACACGCAGAGGAAGACGGAGCAATTGCTCGCGAACCCCGGCATCGTCCGCAACCGGCTGAAGATCGCCGCGACGATCCAGAACGCAAAGGCGTGCATCGCCGCCGCGGAGGAACTCGGCAGCCTCGATGCGCTGCTGTGGGGCTTTGTAAAAGGACGCCCCATCCGGAACCGGCGGCGCAGCATGAAGGACGTGCCTTCGCGGACCGCTGAGTCGGACGCGATGAGCAAGGAACTGCTCCGGCGGGGCTTCAAATTCGTAGGCTCCACGATCTGCTACGCGTTCATGCAGGCCACCGGGATGGTGAATGATCACCTCGTGACCTGTTTCCGCCATGGCGAAATCTCCAAATCGGATTGAATAGAGCCCGCCCGGGTGCGTCCACCATCGCAGCATCGTCGTTACCATCCCGGCGCGCGTGAACACAAAACTCCTAACGAACGATGCCCCGAAGGCTTTGAAAAGAATTGAAGACCGCAGGCACATGCCTACGGTTCCCTCCCTGCCCTCCAAAGCGCTGCCAGCGCGATGAAGGGGCCCGGGAGAGTCCCAAACCATTTGCCTCCCACCGGGGGCAAGACCAGAACACCACACAACAACACCCACATCAAACCATGAAGAAGATCCTCGCACTCCTCGCAACCGCGTTCCTCGCGGTCAACGTCCAAGCCGGTGAATTCCCGGACATCAGCATCGATGAGCTCAAGTCCGCCATCGATGCCAAGAAAGCCGTCGTCCTCGACGTCAACGGCTCGCAATCCTACAAGGCCGGCCACATCCCCGGCGCGATCGACTTCCGCGCCCAGAAGGCGGAACTCGCGAAGCTCCTGCCCTCGGACAAGAGCACGCTCGTCGTCGCCCATGGCGGCGGCCCGACCTGCAACGCCTACTCCTCCGCCGCCAAGGCCGCGAAGGAACTCGGCTACACGAACGTGAAGCACCTCTCCGCCGGCATCTCCGGCTGGAAGGCTGCGAACGCTCCGCTCGAGAAGGCCAAGTAACCGGCACAGCCATCCCATTCACGGGCGCTCTCCGCATCGCGGGGAGCGCCCGTTTTCATTTTCGGGAATCGCACCCATGCCTGCACCATTCCCATTCCCTTTCTTCCTGAGGCTCGCGCAATCGGGAGACGCGAAAGCATTCCAGCGCTTCCAGCGCTTCAGCCCGTAGCGGCGTCATTCGTGATCCAGTCCGCCACTCGTGTTGCGATCGTTGGACGGGCTGAAGCACCTGCCTGCATTTCCCGCAACACTCCTGCCTCGCCATTGCGCGAGGGTCACTTTTCGTAATCCCAGGTCCGCACAACACACCGCACCGGAATCACGATGAAAAAAACATCAGCGGCGCGGGGCCTTCACCACCCGGCCGGAAGGTCCGGCAATGTCGCCTTGAGGATCGACCGGATCGCGAGCTTCTCCGCGGAAGGCAGGTAGGCAAATTCCTTGTCCGGCTTCTCCACGCTCAGCGCCGCGCGCAGTCGCAGGTAGATGTGCTGTTTCATCCGCGAGGGCAGGCCCTGGAATTCCGGGCTGTAAATCATGTAGCTGCACCGGTAGCGGAACATCCGGGTCCGAAGATCGAATTCCCGCAACGAAGCGCCATTCGACGCGGTCCGCCCGGCGCGGACAAAGTCCGCCTGGAACGCCGGGTCGCCCGCCATGCCGCCAGACGGCAGCGGCACCTCGTCCGCGAAGAGCATGTACCGGGTGACCATGCGCGCCTGCTCATCGAGCTCCGCATAGCGGGCCGGGCTCAGCTTGCCCTTGTCGAGATGGAACGCCGTCCTCGCGCGATACGAAGCCTCGAGGATCCGGTTCGCGCATCCCGCCTGATGCTCGAAGACGAGCTGCGGCAGGATGTCGCTTGTCGCCACCGGATACCGGGAGAAATCGAACGTCTTCCCCGGCTCCAGCGGCACCCGGGTGATTCCGCCCGGGGTCAGTCGTCCGATCGTATTCGCCCAGTGACCGGTGATGGGAGGATTCCCCGTCAGATACCAGCCGCCGAAACGCTGCTCGAACGGGATGGAATGCCCCGTTTGCTCGCGGCGGAACGACGTGATGCTCCCACCCGTCGGGCCGGGCACCACCGACTTCACCACCAGCCCGGGCACGAAGCCCGTGTCCTCCCGCGTGTGGCAGTTCACGCACTTCTCGGAACGCTCCACGGTGATCGACCGTTCGTCCTTCGGAATGTCGAACATGTAGAAGATGCCGCCCAGCTCCGGGTCCATGGAGATGAGCTCGATCTTCGCGCCCGGGATGTATCCCACGTACGTGCTGTCATTGAAAAACAGCGCGCGGGGATTCGAGGGCGTGATGAACCGGAGCTGCAGGCTCGTCGTGGAGAAGACAAGCATCTGCGACGATGCCGGGATATCGAGCAGCTTGAGCAGGCTCATCACGAACGCCTTCTCGCTGGCATGATCCAGCGGCGCGCGTCGCGATTCGACGTCCGCCTTCAACTGCGTGAATCGATCCTTCAGCGGAGCGGTGTGGTAATTGTGCGGCGGCTCGTCGAAATCGCGGTACGTCGGTTCCGCAAGCAGCCTGGTGGCAAGGAAAACGAAGGGAATGAACGAGAGCAACCGACCGGTCATGAGTGGGAATATGCTACATCGGCGTCGCGCGGGAACAAGGGCGCGCTTCGCAAGCCTTCCCGGCGAAATCCATCGTCGCGCCAGCCGGCATATCCGCCATAGTGCAACCGCACCGCCGTGAAACCCGCAGCACTCCTCGCCCTTGCCACATCCTTCCGCGACGCCGCCGCGGCAGACGTCGCCGCGGCGGAAACCGCTTCCGAATTGCACGCCGCGACATTCCAGGCTCACTCGCGTCTCGACCGGTTGGAGAAACAACTTTTTGCGGAGCACAGCGTCCGCGTGGACTGCAAGGCGGGTTGCGGCACTTGCTGCCATCTCGGGAAAATCGATGCACGCGCACACGAGGTCTTCGCGCTGGCGGATTGGATCACCCGGAACTTTTCGCCGCCGGAACGCGAAGCGGTCCTAATCCGTGCGCGGGCACATGCCGCGGCCGTCGCGCCGCTCACGCTCGAAGATCATCTCCGCACGGTGCGCGCATGCCCCCTGCTCCGTGACATGCGTTGCAGCGCGCACGAGGCGAGGCCCGGTGTCTGCCGCATCGGCCACTCGACGGATGTGCGCATCTGCGAGCGCGCCTTTCAGAATCCCGATGATCTGAAGGCGAAGGGCGGCTCGCACGCGGAGTCGAAGCTCGCGATGACGGTCGCGAGCGACGGCACGTCGTTCGCGTTTCTCGAAGCGGGATTCGACAAGACCGCCTACGATCTCGGCAGCGCGCTCGCCGAGGCGCTCAGCGACGACGACGCACTGCAACGCTGGCTCGCGGGAGGCCGCGCATTCTCCGATGCAGCGATCGCGAAGCAGGAGAAAGCAGCGAGTGAGTGAGTTTCATCTCGCGCGCTGCGCCGCGTCTCCGTAGTTTTTCGCGCAATGAGAAGTATGACCGGATACGGACGAGGGCAAAGCGTCCACGACGGCGCGAAGTTCACCGTCGAACTGAATTCGGTGAACCGGAAGCAGAGCGACATCGTCGTGAGCCTCCCGCGCGAACTCGCCGAGCTGGAGCCACGCGTGCGCGACGCGATCAACGCCGAGATCACGCGCGGGCGCCTGACCGTCGTCATCGCATATCACGCCGGGGCGAGCACCCCGCAGAACCTCGCCCTCGATCGCCAGCTCGCGCGGAACTACTACGAGGCGATGCTCGATTTGAAGAACGATCTGGGCGCCGCGGGGGAAATCAGCATCGAGACCGTGCTGCGCGCACCCGGCGTGTTGAAGGCGCCGGAGGAACAGATTTCCCCGGAAACCGCGTGGCCGCACGTCGAGGCCGCGTTGCGCGAGGCGCTCGCCGACCTGATGAAGATGCGCACGAGCGAGGGCAGACATCTCGCGCGCGACCTCGCGAAGCGGCTGAAGATCGTCCGCGATGCGGTGAAGAAGATTCTGAAGCTCCAGCCCGACGTGGTGAAACGCTACCGGCGGCAGCTTCAGGAGCGCATCCGCACCGCGGGGATCGACCTGCCCATCGACGACGATCGTCTCGTGAAGGAAGTGGTGGTGTTCGCCGACAGGAGCGACGTCACCGAGGAACTGACGCGCATCGCGAGCCACTTCGAGCAGTTCGAACGGCACCTCACCAAGGACGAACCGGTGGGACGCACGCTGGAGTTCATGTGCCAGGAGATCGGGCGCGAACTGAACACGCTCGGCTCGAAGGCGAACGACGTGGCGATTTCGCAACTGGTGGTCACGTGCAAGGCGGAGATGGAAAAAGTCCGCGAGCAGATCCAGAACATCGAATGAACCGGCGCGGCATCCTCTTTGTGATCTCCGCGCCCTCCGGCGGCGGAAAGAGCACGCTCCTGAAGCTGCTCTCGGAGAAGCCGGACTTCGCGTATTCGGTCTCGTGCACGACGCGGGCGCCGCGGCCCGGCGAAGTGGACGGACGCGACTATCATTTCCTCAGCATCGCGGAATTCGAGCAGCGGATCGCCGCGGGTGAATTCCTCGAGCACGCGCAGGTGCATGGCAACCGATACGGCACACTGAAGCGGACCGTGGTGGAGAGCCTCGGGAGCGGACGCGATGTGCTGATGGATGTGGATACGCAGGGCGCGGCGCAGATCCGCGAGAATGCCGACGCGGAGTTGCACGCTTCACTCGTGGATATTTTCCTGATGCCGCCAAGCATGGATGAGCTGCGAAGGAGACTGCTAAAGCGCGCGACGGAGACACCGGAGCAACTCGACATCCGCCTGCGAAACGCAAAGAGCGAGATGGCGGAGTGGCAGCAATACTGCTACACGATGATCAGCGGCACGCCGCTTCAGGACTTTGAAAACTTCCGCGCCATCATGCATGCTGAACGCATGCGCAGTTCGCGAATGCAGATCCCACTCTGACACGAAGTGAAGACCCCCACCATCATCCTCGGGATCACGGGCAGCATCGCCGCATACAAGGCGGCCGATCTCGCGAGCCAGCTGGTGAAACATGGCGCGGATGTCCACGTCGTCATGACCGCGCACGCGTGCGACTTCATCACGCCGCTGACGATGCAGACGCTGTCGCGCAATCCGGTCGTCACCGCATCGTGGAACGCGCAGACGACCTGGAAGCCCGGTCACATCGAACTCGCCGATCGCGCGGACCTGCTGCTGATCGCGCCCGCCACGGCGAACGTGATTGCGGAACTCGCGCACGGGCTCGCCGGCCACCCGATCGCGGAGATCGCGCTCGCGACGCGGGCGCCGCTTCTCATCGCGCCGGCGATGAACGGGAAGATGTGGGAACACGCGGCGACGCGCGCAAATGTGGAATTGCTCAGGTCGCGCGGCGCGGAGTTCGTCGGCCCGGAGGCGGGCCAGCTCGCCTGCGGGTACGAAGGCCTGGGCCGGCTGGCTGCGGTACCGGACATCGTTGCCCGGGCGCTCGCGAAGCTCAGCCCCAAGGCGTCACCCCGTTCCCGAGCGCCGCGAAAGCCGGTCGCTTGACCCCCAACAGTTTCGATTTCCATGCCCACCCTCCTCCAGCATCCGGCAGCCCGAGCAAACGGGAGGGCCGCTCATTCCATGGAACAATTCCCCGAATCCGGAAGCCGTTTCACAATCTCGCGAAGCCGTCGTTGCAGTCTCAAACGGTCGCGCTCTCCAGAACAGGCGAACGGCACCTTCGCCGATGGGCATCGCAAAATATTGTGTTGGACCCCAAGAATTGTTGTTGACGTGTCTATCCGTAGTGTCTATTCCATTCACCTGAGCGTGATGTTTATCCGCACATTTAACAAAGCTTCTGACAAATTTTCCGAGTCCCGCCACTGCGGGCTGAAAGGGGGTGTCGTGTAATGGCCGCCAAGAAAAAAGCCGCAAAGAAACCTGCCAAGAAGAAAGCTGCAAAAGCTAAAAAGTAGTTGGGCTCCCCCGACTTACCTCAACGAATGGGAGGCGAATCTAACGGTTCGTCTCCCATTTTGTTTTTCGGATTTTCCCACGCCCCCGGCAGGTTGCGCTTGCCCGGCAAAACCCCATCCACCATTTACCCCTGCATCCAACCGCAATGAACGACCTCACCGCCGCACTCGAAACCGCCATCGTCGCCGCGCGCGACGCCGGCGCGATGCTCGACAAGGAGTTCGGCCGGCCGCCGGAGGTGGATGAATTCCATGCGCACGACATCAAGCTCGCGCTGGATGTCCAGGCGCAGGATCAGATCACGCAGTGCCTGCTTGGCCGTTTCCCGGACCACGCGCTTTACGGGGAGGAGGGCATCGCCGGAAACGACCGCAGCGACTGGCAGTGGATCGTGGATCCGATCGACGGGACCGTGAATTACTTTTATGGCCTGCCGCATTACTGCATCAGCATCGCGCTGCGACACGGCGATGAGATGCAGTTGGGCGTCATCTACGATCCGTCGCGGGACGAGCTCTGGCAGACGGTCAAGGGCGGCCCGTCATTGCTCAATGGCCGCGCGATTCGCGTCAGCGATCGCGAGGCGCTCGGCGATGCCATCGTCAGCATCGGTTTCTCGAAATCAAAGGCGACCATCAATGCCGGCCTCCAGCTCCTTCCGAAGTACGTCGAACGCGTGCGCAAGTGCCGCCTCATGGGAAGCGCGGCGCTCGATCTCGCCTACGTCGCCACCGGCAGGCTCGACGCCTATATCGAACAAAGCGTCAGCCTGTGGGATGTCGCCGCGGGAAAGATGCTCGTCGAGAACGCAGGCGGCCGCTTCGAGATGACGCCGCGGGCGGACAATCCCGACAAGATCTCCGTCCAGGCCTGGAACGGAAAACTCCAGCTTCTTCCCCGGGAATGAACTGCGTCGGCTTCGGCTACGATGTTCACCGATTCGCGGAAGGCAGGAAGCTGATCCTCGGCGGCGTCGAGATCCCGCACCCGCGCGGGCTCGACGGCCACAGCGATGCCGATGTGCTCTGCCACGCGATCGCCGATGCGATCCTCGGCGCCATCGGCGAGGCGGACATCGGGCACCATTTTCCAAACACCGACCCCGCCATCCGGGGGATCAGCTCGCTGGAGATCGTCCGCAAGGCCTGCGACCTAGTCACGGCACTCGGCGGCAGGATCAACAACATCGATTCCTCGCTCATCGCCGAGGCGCCGAAGATCGGCCCGCACCTCGACGCGATGAAGGCGAATCTCGCGCGCGTGCTCGGCATCGACCGGAAGCGCGTCGGCATCAAGGCGACCACGAACGAGCGCATGGGATTTCTCGGCCGCGGCGAGGGAATCGCCGCGACGGCGGTGGCGAGCGTGGAGATTCCCGGCTGAGAGGCCACAGCCAG
>JBEBGK010000073.1:0-9479 GCA_040081515.1 Chthoniobacteraceae bacterium | reverse complement strand
CCAAGCCCCCGTCCCCCGTCCCCTCGGCGTCTCTCTAGCCCGATTTACGTCCGCGCTCGCGTGTTGCGCTGCACTCGTTGCTGGCACCGGACCGGTCGATGCGGCCACCCTCTACTGGGATGGCGACGGCCTGGCGCCCGGCAACGACGCGGCGACTGGTGCTGGACTCGGCGGGAACGGCATTTGGAACACCTCCCTCCCCGGCAGGTGGTGGGACCCTTTGAATCCGTTGGCGGACATCGCATGGCCAAACACCGTCGCGGACATCGCATTCTTCACGGGGACGCCAGCGTTGCCGGGTGCCGTGACAACCGTGACGCTGGGTGCGGGGGGCGTCACAGCCAACGGGCTTGGCTTTTTTAAGGACGGATACCTGCTCACTGGCGCGATTCTCACGCTCGGCGGGACGACCCCGACGATTGAGGTCAGCCTTGGGAATACCGCGACGATCAGCAGCGTGGTGGCGGGTTCCAGCGGCTTGACTGTGACCGGCGGTGGCGCACTTCGTCTCACAAACGCCTCAAACTCCTACACCGGCGACACCATCATCAGGGACGGGATTGTTATCATTAACAACAACGCGGCTCTCGGGGTGGGGACGACCACGGTGGTCGTCACCACTCCCGCCAATCCCTTTTTTGTGACGCGTGGTTACGGTGGAGGCTCCCTTGTGCTGGAAGGGGGTTACTCGTCGGGCGTCAACCTGAGCAGGAACATCTCCGTCGGCGGGCTTGGGCCAATCAATGATCGCGGCACTTCGTTGATTAGTGTCGGGGCAAACGACCTTTCCGGCCTGGTTTCCGCGGGTATCGGGCTGTCCACGACGGGATTTGTCAACACGAGGATCGTCTCCACGGCCGGAACCATGAAGTTTTCTGGCACGCTCAATATCGGGGGCCAGTTGCCCACCAACCTGAGCAACACCACCACCTTCGGTCAAATCAACGCAACCGGGGCCGGACAGTACGAGATTACGGGCGTGCTCCAGGGAAACGGCATCCTCGTAAAGGAGGGGGCCGGCACCCTCGTTTTGAATCCGAGTAACGCGTCGGGTTTTGCCGGGTCGCTCCGGATGAATGCCAGTTCTACAGGCACGCAGGGCACTGTGCGCATCTCGTCATCCAGCGTGTTGGGAACAAGGGGCACAGCGGGAGGGGCCCCAGCCCCGGCTGGGGTAACCACCCAGTCCGTGCTGGACTTCAACGGTGGCTTTTTGGAAATCCGCACGGACACACCGAACTTCACGACGACCAACATCTTCGCCCGGGGCAATACGTCCAACCTCTTCGTGGACCACGCCGTTGGGACGACCGGGGTTTCGTCGATTAACGGGACTGTGGCGATGGGGAAGTTTTATTCCGACAATACCACCTTCCAAATTGCGGGACGTAATGGATGGAATACGAGCTTTCAGGGTTCGGGTGAAACCTCAACACCGCCTTTTCTCCCGACCCAACCAACGCCTTTTGTTATTGTTCCAACGGACTGGACTTGGACGCAAGCCGGCAATGCGACCATCAGCAACAACTCCAGCGGGATGCTGACGCTCGACTTCAATGTCCAGCACATCCTTGAGACTACGCTGCCTACAGTGCAGCGTACCTTTGTCGTGGGTGGAAACGGGGACGTAATCCTCACCGGCAACGTGAAGAAAACAAGTGGTACAATTAATATTACCATTGGTGGTACCGCTGTCCCGACCTTTGTCACTTCCGACCCAAGCCTTGCGAGGGGTACTGCGACGGTTCTGCCCACCGGTCAGTTGACGATGGCCTACAGCGGACCGGTCGCAAATCCATCCGCCGGAACGACCACCATAAACAGCGGCACCCTCTCCTTCGCATCCTCAAATGCGCTGCCGACGGGCGCGATCAACATCGGCAATGCGACGACCACTGCCGGGACGCTGACGTATACCGGCGCTGGCGAGACACTGCCGAATACCATCAACCTCAATTCCACATCGGCCCAAGCTTATATTATTGCGAGCGGGACCGGCGCGCTGACGATCAGCAACCCGGTAATTGCGGTCACGGGCAGCAAGACGATCATCCTTGGTGGCACCAGCGCCGCCAACAACACGATCAATTCGGTGATTCCATCTGCGGGCGGCACGTTGAGCGTTCAAAAGTTCGGTTCAGGCACTTGGGTTCTCAGTCCTACGTCGAGCAACCTCTGGACGGGCAGCACCACCATTTCCGGCGGCACGCTCAGGGTTCAAGAGCGGGCGGGCAACTTTGCCATTCTCTCGTCCTCGGGTCCGTTCATCTTCACTGCGCAGAGTTTCACCAATGCGGCCGCAGGCACGCTCGATTACCTGGGCGCGAGCGGGAGTGCCGGTACCGAGATTGTCGGCCCGCTTACGGCCAGCGCCGGCGCCGGCACGGTGTCGGTGAGCGGCACCGGCGGAGGCACTGCGGTTCTCACGTTTAACTCGCTCGGGACGAGGACGGCAGGGGCAACGCTCGATTTTCGTCCGGCTCTTGGGGGGAGCATCCGGTTTACTGCAGCATCAAACACCAATGGAATACTGGGTGGTTTTGCGACATTCAACGGTACGGAGTTTGTCGCGAATGTAGCGGCAGGCGGCACCCTTGCCGCTCTCACCAGCCAGATCGCACTCCCGACGTCCGGTGGAACCGCTACAGTCAACTACAAGAGCACGGCCAACACCACCACCACGACTGCCGTCTCCTCCAACTCTTTGAAGATCGTTGGCGCGCAGACCATCACGCTGGGGGGACTCCTCACGGTGACGAGTGGCGGCGTGCTTTTTGATAATGGCTCCGGCGCTGCCGCGATCACGGGCAATCAGATCGGCGCCAGCGGTTCGGAACTGATCGTCACGGTCAACGGCAGCGTTCCCGGCAACGCGCTTACGATTAGCTCGCTGGTTTCCGGCACCACGGGTCAGTTGACGAAGGCGGGCTCCGGAACCCTCATATTGACAGGGGCGAACGCATTCACGGGTAATGTGCATATCAACGGCGGCATCTTGAGGCTCTCGGGAGTAACTGCCCGGCTCGGCTCTGCCCAAGTGGGCGGGACCGTCCTGAACGTCCGCCAGGACGGAACCTTGGATCTCTTCGGCGCGGGTGCGCCCACCGCGCTCTACTCCGGGGGTCCCTCGGTCGCCGTGGTTCAGACGGGAACCCTAGTGGGAGCCGGGACCATCACCAACACCGGCGGAACGCCATCGGCCCTTTTGATCGGAAATGGAACGACGACGACTGCCAGCGGCCTGTTTACCGGGATCCTGACGAACGGAGCCTCTGCGTTGAACGTGGTTAAGAACGGGACGGGAACCCAGAGCCTTACCGGTTTGAGCACCTACACGGGCGCGACGATCGTCACGAGTGGCACGCTGGCCGTGACCTCCCTCGCCAACGGCGGCGTGGCCAGCTCCATAGGTGCATCTACGAATGTCGCCGCCAACCTCGTGTTCAACGGCGGGACGCTCCTCTACACCGGGTCCAATGCCACGATCCAGCAAGCGACCCAGACACCTTCGGTCTCGACCGATCGTCTGTTCACCCTCGCTGCGAATGGCACCATCGATTCCTCAGGGCAGTACGGCAACAATGTCCTCGCAGCTGGCAGTCGCAACGACGCCGCGCTCGTCTTTTCGAACACAGGCAATGTCGCTTTCGCCGGCACCGGGACACGGACGCTGACGCTGCAGGGCAATTCCATCGGTGACAATCAGATGAACGTTCGCTTGGTGGATAACGGTGCGGCAGCCATGGCGCTCACCAAGGCGGGCGCGGGCCTCTGGATCCTGAGCCCGGCCACGAGCAACAACTACTCAGGCTCCACGACGATCTCGGGTGGCGCACTGCAGGTCGCACCTGCCAGCGCGCTAGTCCAGGGCCTTTCGGCAGCGAGCAATCTGGTTTTCAACGGTGGCGTCCTGGAAACCTCGGGCACCTTTGCCCGAGCGGCCGGCGCTCTGGGGAATCAGGTCCAATGGTCGGGCGGCACTGCTAACGGGGGGTTTTCCGCCAGCACGGGCAAACTCATTGTGAATCTCGGAGGCGCCGGCGGTGCGCTCACGTATGGTTCGGGCGCCTTCACCAGTGGTTCGCTCATCCTGAGTTCCACCACTGCACTGGCGGAGGTGGAATTCCGCAATGGCCTCGATTTGAACGGTGGGACGCGCACCATTCAGGTCGATGACAACGTCAACACGGCCTCTGATTTCGCCACAGTCTCCGGGGTGATTAGCAATAGCAGCGGCTCGGCCGGTAACTTCAGCAAGACCGGCGGCGGCATGCTCCAACTTCTCGGCCCCAATACTTATAATGGCACCACGAATTTGACCGGCGGAACCCTCGTGGTGACCTCGCTCGGCAACAGCGCCACGGCATCTGGAACCAGCATCGGTACCAGCACCGGAGCCAATACAGCCGCCCGGGCCCTGACCGTCGGGAACGGCGGCGGTGGAGCAGCGATCCTCCAGTATGTCGGCATGGGCGAGACGAGCAATCGCATGATCCGGCTTAATACCACCACCGGTAGCAACCAGATTCACGCCGATGGGTCGGGAGCGTTGGTCCTCACCAATGTGGTGAACGACATGGCTGCCGGAAACAAGACCCTGTTTCTACGAGGTTCCAATGCCCAGGCGAACCAGATCACCAGCAACTTGTCGGACAACGGTGGCACGCTCGGCATCACAGTGGATGGCGGCGCTACATGGGTCCTCGCGGGCGCCAACAGCTTTACCGGCGTGGTGAGCGTAAACGCCGGCGCGCTCGGAATCGGGAACAGCGGCGCAATTGGCGACACCACGCCGCTGACCGGCGGCAGGCTGCTCCTGAACAGCGGCTCGACATTCGCCTACGGTGCCGATCGCACCATTGCAAATACTGTCCAGCACGGCAGTGGCCAGACCACAGCATTCATCGGCGACTACAGCCTGAATTTTACGGGGACGACCCAGTTGCTCGGCGCGGGAAACTACGTGACCACGAACACCATTGCCAATAGCACTAATGGCGTCGCGAGGAGCCTCTCGCATAACACCGTGACTGCGGACCAGTTGACGGGCGTCGCGACTTGGACGATCAATGGCACGGGCGACACTCGGATCAACGGTCCGATTCAGAACTCGGTGGGAACGCTGAATCTGACATTCAATCCCTCGAACCCAGCGAGCACCCTCACTCTGGCGGGTGTGAGCACCTACAACGGTGCGACCAACCTCCAGAATGGGCGTGTCATTCTCGCCGGGAACACCAATGAACATCTACCTTCCACAACGCCCCTCACGTTCGGACTGATAAATACGACCAACTCTGGAGTGCTCCAACTTGGCGACTCGACCGGACCGTCGAACCAGACCCTCAGTGCGCTCGCGGTTACTGGCACCGGCCCCGGGAACGCCATCGTTGGAGGCAATGCGGCTGTCTCAACATTGAGGTTGGATACCACGTTGGATCAGTCTGTGCCATTCGCGATCGGCGGTCCGGGGACGAATGAGAACAACTTGAAACTGGTGAAGACTGGCAGTGCGACTCTGACCCTCGGGTTTACGAATACCTATACGGGAGGCACGGACGTGGGTGTTCCGGATGGCATCGACGGCGGGAGGCTCCTTCTGGATGGCTTTGGGACGCTGGGATCGGTCATTGCTGCCCCGGCTGTCCTGAATGTGTACGGAGGCATCGCGGATATCGGGGTCACCGAACAGGATATCAGTGACTTGAACTTGGGCCGTGGCGCGGCGGGCAGTACGGCCCGGGTCGTAGTCAACGGTGATCTTTTCGTGCACGGCAACATTACGTATGATGCGACGAACAATCCCAGTCCCGCCACCATTTCCGGCAACGGCGGGCTGGATCTGGAACCCTCCGCCTCATCGACCACGATTACTGTGGGCAGTTCCACAGCCGGATCCGGCGGGGCGCTCGCCCCAGACCTGACGATCAGCGCGTCCATTACCGGTATCAAGGATATCCGCAAAGCTGGACCGGGAACCTTGAGACTGGTAGCCAACACAATTACCCCGAGCACGTGGCAGAAGGGATTGTTTGTCGATGCCGGAACCTTGATTTTGGATGGAAGCACTCGGGCGGACGGCGTGACCCCGAATACCGTGCTTGCGCAGGCCACGCAGATCACAGTCGGGACAGGCTCCGTCGCAGGCAAACTGGACTTTGGGGCTGCGGACGGGGAAACCACGGTATTTAACAGGCTGACGGTAAACAATAACTCGACCTTGGTCTTTAATCTTGGCGCTGTGAATCAGTATGCGACTCCTGGTTTGCCCCTCGACTTTGGCAACGAGATAGCCATCCATAGTGACTTCTTATACGTGAGCGACACGAACGGCCTCACCCTTGGGACAGGGCTGAAGATTGACATCAACGCCCTCTCCGGTTTTGGCTTGGGTCGCTATGTCTTGATTGAGGAGCCCAGCAGTACCGACTTTGCCATCCCATTTACCCTCGGAACGAGGCCTGGTGGGTTTAGTTATACGCTGGGCAAAAACTTTGATGCCGGTAGCTCTATTTACGACATCTACCTCGATGTCGGCCCCCTTCAGAGCACCTTCTACTGGAAGGGTGGGCAAACCGGGGGGACGCTCAGCAACTGGAGCAGCACAGCTTTCGGGCCCTCCTCGAATTGGGTGGATGCCGCAAGCGGGGGCACCCTGATTAATGGCGTGCCCGGCCTGGTGAACGACGTGATTTTCTCCGCTTCCTCACCCAGCAATTCCGCGAACACGGTCGTGGATATCAATCTCGGAGTGAAGAGCCTGACTATCAGCGATGCATCCGTGGTCAGCATCAAAGGTGTATCAGGAACCGTTCTGTCCGTCGCTGAAGGAATCACCATCAATTCCCCGGTGTCCTCGGTTGCGCTCGGTGCCAGTGCAGGTGCTAACGCGCTTTTCCTAGGCGTTGTCAATACCCAGAATTGGACAAACAACGGCACCGGAACCCTGACGATCTGGAATCAGGTATTCAGCCAAGGGACGACCGGAGTCCAAATCCTAACATTCAATGGATCGGGCCCCACCATCATTAACGGAAACATCATTGATGGTGGGCTCGGCGGGAGCCTCTCAGTCGCGAAGACATCGGCGAGTACCTTGACGCTAAATAATGCCGGAAATACCTACAAGGGCGGCACGAAGATTGGGTTGGGAACGCTCCAATTCGCCTCGGGTGCCCTACCGAACGTAGGGGTCGTGGAGTTCACAGGAAATGCCACTTTGCAGTGGCTCGCTGGGAATACCAACGACATTTCGGGCCGGCTGAGGATCAATGATGGCAGGACTGCCACCCTCGACATCGGCAGTAACAATGTGAATTTCGCGTCGGTGATTCAGAATCTGAGTCCGACCTCGGGCGCGCTGACGAAGACCGGACCCGGGACCCTCACGTTTGCCGCGAACAACACTGGCAACGGCTACGGCGGAGGCACCAACATCAACCAAGGGACGGTTGTATTCGTATCCGGCGGGATTTCCGCACCCGGAAATGTCACTTTCACCGGGAACTCGACGTTGAGGTGGGGCACGACCACACAACCCATCAACACCGATGATCTTTCGAGCCGCCTAAGGTTCAACACGGGCGTGACGGGCGCGCTGAACACGAATGGCAATGATCTGATTTTCAACAGTCCGTTCCCGACCAGTGCCGGGAGCCTGACGAAAGACGGAAACGGAACTCTTACTTTGGCTGCAAACAACGCGGGCGTTGGTTATTCTGGGGGAACGAATATCAATCAGGGTGCTTTGGAATTTGTCTCGGGCGGAATTCCCGCCGGCGGGAACGTAATTTTCACGGGAACTTCCACCCTGAGGTGGGGGACCGGGGTTACCAACGACCTTTCCAGCCGCCTCAACATCACGAGCGGGGTCACGGCTACTCTCGACACGAATGGTAACGATGTAGTTTTTGCGAACCCGATCCAGGGCGGTGGTGCTTCGACCGGCAATATTACAAAAACCGGAGGAGGGACACTGACGTTTGCCGCTTCAAACCCCAATTTCCAAGGGGCTACGTTGGTCGATGAGGGGACGCTTGCCGTGGCTGGCAGTCTGAGCGGGACCACTTCGTTGACTGTGTCTTCAGGCGCGACATTCGGGCTTGTGGGAACGGGCCCCGGGCGGATCAACAGCATGGCCCCGGTCGCGATGGGTGCCGGAGCCGCTGGAATTCCGGCGACGTTGCTCGTCAATTCGACTGGTGAAAATTTGGGCGCCCTCACCCTCGCGGGCGACACGGTGATCGATTTCGGCATCTTTGATTCCAATGCCCAGTTGAAGTTTGCGAACAGCTCCGCTGCCGCGTGGACCGGAGCCCTGAGCATCTACAATTGGACTGGCTCCATTGGTGCCGGCGCCGGTGCAGATCAACTGTTCTTCGGGACCAACGCTTCGGGTTTGATGGCTGGTCAACTCGCTCGGATTTCCTTCTACTCAGATGGTGGTCTTGACTTGCTCGGCGCTGCGTCGTTTGCCTCGTTTGGTGAGGTCGTACCCGTTCCGGAACCCAGCAGCTTGTTGATGCTCGTAGGCGGCGCTGCGACGCTCTTGGGCGTCCGTCGCCGGCGAACAGCCCCGAACTTCCGCTAATTCCTCGGATAGTCCGTCGGGACGGGTGAGTAGGCCGCAACTTCAAGAATGGCGTTTCTCTGCCTCAGGCGCCGCGGAATTGCGGGTGTTCGCGGATCCGCTGTTCGACAGCGGCGCGTTCCGCTTCCGGCAGCCCGAGTGGAAACTGCGCGTGGGATCGCGTCCAGCGCCGAAGCCAGTCAGCGGGGAGCAGCGCATGGCGCGATGGTGATGCCGGATCGATCGCCGCCGGCGTGAGTGCGATGGTGGTCTCTTTTTTTGCACCCGTGCCGCGTCCTGTCGCGACGTGGAAGCCCGCGCCGAGGAGCGCGGCGCGGATCGCTGTGGAGCACGTGTAGGTGAAAAGTTCCGCGGGGTGGTTGCGGCAGCCGTCGAACACGCGGCGGAACGCATCGAGCGACCACAGATCGGCGGCGGTGTTCGACGAGAACATGTCGTAGAAGATCAAGTCCGGCGGCCCGGGCGCGGCACCGAGCGTCTGGAAGAAATCGCCGGTGACGAGCGTCCAGCTCAATCCGGGGTAATGCCGCGACTGCCACTGGCCGCGATCGAGAATTCCGGCTGGGCCGCTGTGGCGGAGGTAGTGGAATTTGTCGATGTGCGAGACCGCGAGCCGCAGCGAATCGAGGTCCGTTTCAAAGCTCACGATGTGCATCGGCCGCACCGGGCCACCCGCGGCCTGCGCCTCGTAGCAGCGGATCGCGGCCATCGCGTTGGCGGCGGCGCCGAGGCCGACATCCCAGATCACGAGCGGGGTCGCGTTCCCCGGCGCTTCGCCGGCGGGCAGTCGGACGCGGTCGCCGAGGGAGGATTGCTCGATGTAGAGCCGCTGCGCCTCGTCGAAGGGGGGCGTTCGCGAATGCATGATCTCGCCCGAGGCGATGTGCCG